>JAQBQI010000780.1 GCA_028287085.1 Myxococcaceae bacterium | reverse complement strand
GCGCACCGCCGTCGGGGCGGCCGCCTCGAAGCCCGACACGCCCGCCATCGGGGCGCCCGCCGGGTCGCCCAGCCATACGAGCACCGTAAAGCGCCGGTCGGCGACGGCGCACCACGCGTCGCGCCAGCGGCTCGACGTGCCGGTCTTCAGCGCGAAGGGCGCCTGCGGGGCGAGGTCGCGCAGCGAGCGGCCGAAGCCGCGCGCCCGGGCCTCCTCGTCGCTGAGCACGTCCCAGGTCGTCGCGGCCGCCGCGGGGTTCATCGCGACCCGCCCGACCGCGTCCGCGGTGCGCACGCTCCACGCGAGCGGCGCGCGCGATCCTTGCCGCGCGAGGGTGAGGTAGGCCTGCGCCAGGGCCAGCGGCGTCACGTCGAGCCCGCCGAGCACGATGCCCGGCCCGTAGCGCCCCGCCTCGCCCGGAACCTCCACCCCGAGCGCGCGCAGCTGGTCGACGACGGCGTCGGCGCCCACGCGGGTCGCGGCGTCGAGGGCCGCGAGGTTGAGCGACGACGCGAGGGCCTCGCGCGCCGGCACGGGCCCCCGCTCGAGCCCGTCGTAGTCGCGGGCCTCGGCGGTCTCCCCGCGCGCGCCCCGCAGCGGAACCCTCACGTCGGCCATGATCGTGGCGGGCGTCGCGCCGCGCGCGAAGAGCAGCGCGTAGACGAAGGGCTTCAGGGTCGAGCCCGGCTGCCGCGGGGCGCGCAGGAGGTCGAGCGCCCCACCCCTCGCCGACGGGTCGGCCGCCCCGACGTACGCGAGCACTTCGCCCGTGCGGTTCGACAGCACGATCGCGGCGCCGTTGGTCGCGCCCCGTGCCCGCCAGCGGCCCACGGCGGCGGCGGTCAGCGCCTGCGCCTCGCGCTGGAGCGCGGCGTCGAGCGACCCGCGCAGCAGCCCGCCCTCGGTCGGCGGGTCGGCGCGCAGCAGCGCCTCGACGAAGCGCTCCGCCCCGCGCGGGTGCACCGCCGTCGCCCAGCGCGGCGCCTCCGCGAGGGCCTCCGCCAGGGCCCGGTCGTCGATCACGCCCGCGTCGCGCATGCGCCGCAGGATGCGGTCGCGGCGCTCGACGGCCCGACCGAGGTGCCGCGCCGGATCGAGCCGCGCGGGCGACTGCGGCAGTCCCGCGAGCAGCGCCGCCTCGGCCAGCGACACCGCCCCCGGGTCCCTCCCCAGGAAGACTTCGCAGGCCCTCGCCACGCCCACCACGTTGTGCCCGAAGGGCACGCGGTTGATGTACTGCGTCAGGATCTCGTCCTTCGGCGCGACGCGCTCCAGGGCCACGGCGCGCAGGATCTCCAGGGGCTTGCTCCACAGCCCGTGGGGCCGGCCGTGGGTGAGCTTCACGACCTGCTGCGTGATCGTCGAGGCGCCGGTGCGCCGCCGCCAGGGCACGAGCACGTCGGCGAGGGCGCGCGCGCTCGCGAGCGGATCGACACCGTGGTGCGAGAAGAAGCGCTGATCCTCGGCGGCGATGAGCGCCATCACGAGGTGCGGCGAGACCGCGCCGAGGCTCACCCACCGCTGGTCGACGCCCCCGCTCCGCACGACCTGGAGCACCGCCCCGTGGCGATCGGTCGCCACGCGCGGCGCCTCGGGGACGGCGAAGCGCCCGCGGTCGAGGCCCGCCCCGCGGTCGGCGGCGGCGCCCGCGGACAGCCACGCGGCCGCCACCAGCGCCGCGCCGACCAGCGCGCGCCTCACCGCACCACCGTCACGCGGGTGAGGGTGCTGCGCGCGACCACCGACGGATCGAAGCGCGCGTCGATCGTCGCGGGCGGCAGCACGAAGGTGCCGGGCGTCGTGGCGCGCACCGCGAAGGTGAACTCCCGCAGGCCCGAGCCCTCCGAGAGCCGGAACACCACGCCCTGCGGCCGCAGCGCGCGGTGCACGATCTGGTCGACGGCGCGCAGCGCGTGGAAGACCCGCGCGTCCATGGCGTCGTCATCGGGACCGGCGCCGACGAGGGACATGACCTCGCCGCGGGGGGTGGTCTCGAAGGCCTGGTCGACCGGCTCGAAGCCGCCGCCGACCGGGTCGCGGAGGCTCATCACCGCCGGCGTCGGCGCCTCCGAGTGCACGAACAACCGCACCCGCACGAGGTCGCCCACGCGCACCGTCGCGCCGTCGGCGAGCGCCTGCCCTGCCGAGGTCTCCAACACCCGGTGCAGGCTCACCCCGCGCCCGCGGGCCACCGTCTCGGCCTCGCCGAGCGCGACGTCGCGCACCGACTCCACCGCGAAGAACAGGGGCACCGCGCTCGCGACGCGCACGCTCGCCGTGGCCGCGGTCGGCGACAGGCGGTAGCGCGCGAACGACCGCGAGCTGCTCAGCGCCCGTACCGGCGTCGCCGAGGTGACCGTCGCGTGCAGCGGCGAGCTCGCCGCGAGGCGAAGCGACGCGCGGGCGAGGGCGTCGAGGGCCGCCGCGGTCTGCAACGCGTCGCGCCACGCGCCGTCGCCGCGGGCGTCTCGCAGCGCCGAGAGCGACGCGGCGAGCGCGCCCGCCTGCTCGGGGGCGTGCACGGTCGCGGCCGTGAGCAGCGCGGCCAGCACCCGCGCTTCGCCTACGTACCAGCGGTAGCCGGGGTGGTCGCCGCGGCGCGACGCCTCGAGCTGGCGCACCGCCGAGGTCACGAGCGACCCCGCGCGCAGGTCGTAGGTGGGCATCGCGAGCGCGAGGGCCGCGCGCCCGAAGGGGCTCATCAGGTCGCGGCGATCGTGCAGCTCGGTCACGTCGTGCGCCGTCGCGCCGGCCGCGCGCAGCAGCATCGCCGCCCAGGCGCGCTCGTCGAGCGAGAGGCCCGTCTCGCGGGCGCCGTCCTCGCCGTGGGTCATCGCGCCCACCCGCGTCGTCGCGGCCGCGAGGGCCGCGGGCGCGACCGTCCACCCGGCGCGCTTCGCGGCGAGCAGGGCCTCCAGGGCGAAGAGCGACGTCGAGGCGGACTCGGCCTCGGCGTCCCACTCCCCGAAGCCGCCGCCCGCCGTCTGGTGCGTAAGCAGCGCGGTCACCGCCCGCTCGCCCTCGGCGCGCAGCCACGTCGTCGACAGCTCGTCGCCGTCCCAGGCCCCCGGAACGAGCGAGGCCGCCGCGAGGCCGAGGATCCGCGACGCGAGCCCGTTGCCGTCGTCGTCGCCTTCGAAGAGGGAGGTGACCGCGGCGCCCAGGCCCAGGAGCGGGCTGGTGCTGACCGCGAGCGTGAGCCGCGGCGCGCCGCTCGGGAGGTCGGTGAGCTCGATGGTCCCGTCGGGCGCGACGACCCCGACGCGGAGCGCGCGGCTCCGTCGCGTGGTCGGCAGCACCGTGGTCGTGACCGCGGCGGTCTGCGTCACGCCGTTCGCGACGGCCCTGAATTCCAGCGGCGCGCGCGATCCCGACCCCTCGACCGGGACGGCGACGCGCACCTCGGCGCCCGGATCGATCGGCACCTCGCGGGCGAGCACGGTCCGCCCCTCGCGGGTGGCCGCGAGCGCCACGGTGATTGGGGTGTTCGAGGTGTTGTGCAGCACCGCGGTCGCCTCGAAGCGGTCGCCCGCGAAGACGGCGCGCGGCGCGAGGGCCTCCAGCACGATGTCCTTCCGGACGGCGAGCTCGCGGGTGAGGGCGCCCGCGCGGCCCCCCGCGTCGATGGCGACGGCGAAGAGCCGATAGCCCGCCGCGCGGTCGGGGAAGTTCATCACCACCCGGGCGTCGCCGCGCTCGTCGGTGGTCAGGCGCGGCAGCCAGACCGGCGTCGGATCGAAGCGCTCCCGGTCGTCCCGGAGCATCGCCTCGGCGTCGTCGCCGTCGCCGCTCGCGCCCGGCAGGGCCAGCGGCGCGACGCGGCTCAGCAGGGTGCGGCGCAGGTCCTCGAGGCCGAACTGCGGGCCCTCGCGGTGGAAGAGCGAGCGCATGGGCGATGGGGTCTCGTAGGCCGAGAGGCGCAGCGTGCCCTCCTCGACGGCGTACACGGCGACCTCCGCGCGCACCGGGTGTCCCGCCCCGTCGCTCACGTGGAGCACCGTGGTCGACGACGCCGACGAGGCCTCGAGCGCGGCGGGCGGCGCCCACTCGACCGCGAGCTGCTCGACGACCGGCTGCACGCCCAGCTCGGTGGCGCCCCAGCGCAGGTCGGGCGCGTCGAGGTCGAGGTCGCCCGTCGGGCGCAGGGCGCCGGTGCGCGGCCGCACCAGCGTCACCGTCACGAAGGCGTTCGGCGCCATCGCCGCCGTCGTCGCCACCTCCAGCACGTTGCCGCCCGCGGTCAGGCGCGAGCGCTGCGACGAGATGACCCCGCCGCGCGCGACGGTGACCAGGGCCTCGGCCTCGGGCCACGGGCACTCGACGGCGATGCGGGCGGTCTCCCCGGCGCGCAGCTGCGCCCGCTGCGGGGTCAGGGTGACGCTCGCCCCCGGCGGGTCGCGGTCGGGCTGGTGGCCCGGCCCCGCGACGTACACCCGCTGGGTCGCGACGCTCACGCGACCGCGCGCGTCGCGCACCTCCGCGGCGACGACGAAGGCGCCC
>JAQBQI010000775.1 GCA_028287085.1 Myxococcaceae bacterium | reverse complement strand
ACCGGCGAGGCGCCGGCGGGCCGCGGTCATCGCGGCGGCGTAGTCGAGCGCCTCGGCGCGACCCGGGGCGGCGTGGAGGAGGGCGCGCGCGATGGCCCCGCGGAGCTCGTCGGGCGTGAAGGGCTTCGGCAGCGCGTCGGTCACGCCGAGGCGCAGCAGGCCGAGGAGCGCCGCGGCGTTGAGCATCGTGCCCATCACCACCACGGGCAGCCGGGGGAAGCGCGCGCGGAGGAAGCGCACCTCGTCGAGCATGGCCCCCGAACCGGCGAACTCGTCGACGAGCGCGAGGTCGAAGACCTCGTCGTCGAGCAGGATGCGCGCGTCGTGCACCGAGGCGAACTCTTCGGCCGTGTAACCCGCCGCGGTGAGCACCCGGTCGAGCATGGCGCGGCCCGCCGCGTCGGGTTCGGCGACCAGCAGTCGGCGGTTCACGGCGGGCCCTTCGGCGCGGGGGTGTCGTCCCCGCGCGAGCCCACGACGAGCACGTCGACCTCGGGGGCGAGGCGCATGAAGCGGTCGAGCAGCGAGCCGAAGAGGCGCTCGCGCCAGATGGGTTGTCGGGTGCGCCCGAAGACGGCGTGGGTGATCCGGTGCTCCCGCGCGAAGGCCGCGAGCGCCGCGGCGACGTCGGCGCCCTCGAGGCGCACCACCTCGGCGCCGAGCTCGCGGGCGAGGCGGATGTTCTCCGTGAGCGAGCGCAGCACCGGCGAGGCGATGCGCTCGGGCGCCTCGCCGTGGGTGCGCACGTAGACGACGAACCAGCGGCTGTTGATGCCGCCCGCGAGCCGCGCGCCGTGGCGCATCAGGCGCAGCGTGGCGCTGGGGATCGAGGACATCGACACCATCACCCGCTCGGCGTCGGCGACGCCGTCGTCGGCGCCCGGCGCGGGGGCGTCCTGCGCGCGGCTGGCGCGGAGGCGGGCGCGCGCCCGGAGCTCGACGGCGTTGGCGACCTCGCGCAGCGCGAGCTGGCGCAGCGCGGTGAGGTTCTCCGCGCGGAAGAAGCCCTGGAGGGCGCGCTCGACCTTGGCGGGCGTGTAGATCTTGCCGGCGCGCAGCCGCTCCTGGAGCTCGGCGGGCGCGACGTCGACCACGACGATCTCGTCGGCGCGGTGCAGGATGCGGTCGGGCACGCGCTCGCGGACGTCGATGCCCGTCGCCCGCAGCACCATGTCGTGCAGGCTCTCCAGGTGCTGGACGTTGAGGGCGGAGAGCACGCTGATCCCCGCGTCGAGGAGGGCCTCGACGTCCCGGTAGCGCTTCTCGTGACGGCTGCCGGGGACGTTGGTGTGCGCGAGCTCGTCGACCACCGCGACGTCGGGGTGGCGCGCGAGCACCGCGTCGAGGTCGAGCTCCTCCAGGGGCACGCCGCGGTACGCGATGGTGCGTCGTCGAACGATCGGCAGGTCGCCGAGCTCGGCGTCGGTCTCCGCGCGACCGTGCGTCTCGACGAAGCCGCAGACGACGTCGACGCCCTCGTCGCGCAGCCGGCGCGCGTCCCGCAGCATCGCGACCGTCTTGCCCACCCCGGCGGCCATGCCGAGGAAGATCTTCAGTCGCCCCTGCTGGGCCGTGCGCAGGTCTTCGAGGAACGCATCCGCCACGATCACCTCACTCGGGACGAGGCCCGGGCATACAGCACAGTCGCGCTTCCCTCCGCCCGCGACGCAGCTTCGATGCCACGGGGACTGAAGCCCGCCGGGTGTCTCTCCCTCGGCCGACGTCTCGGGGCCGTCGTGCGAAGTCGCACGATCGCACCCCGATCATCGTGTGCAGTCGCACGACCCGAACCCCGCAGTCATCGCGACACTCCCGGGTCGCCAGCGGTCGGTCGCGCGGCACCGGCCGTGCAGCGTCCCGACGATCGAGGACCTGCCATGGAAGCTGACAAGGAAGAGCGCCGCGACGTGCTGGACACTCCCGCCGCGCGGACGGCCGAGATCATCATCTGGATCGTCGTCGCCCTCGCGGCCGCGGCCCACGTCTACCGGGTCGTGGCGAGCGGGGCCGTCTTCGGGAGCAGCGACACGATCGCCTTCTTCTTCTTCGCCGCGGTGATCGTCGGGGGCCTCCGGCTGATGCGCTGGCGCGCGAGCGAAGCCCGAGGTTGACGAGGCGGCTGCGCAGCGTGGTGGGCTTGAGCCCGGTGATCTCCGAGGCGCTCTGCGGGCCGTACAGGCGGCCGGCGGTGGCCTTCAACACCGCCTCGAGGCGCCGTCGCGCGCCGTGCCCTCGCCTCCTCGTCACGCCTCGGGGCCGCACCGCCCCGGCGCGCCGTCGCGGTCGCAACCGCAGACCATCCCCTCCGCGCACTCGTCGTCGTAGGCGCACGCCGCGCCCGCGTCGACCGCCGGGCGCGGCGCCCTCGCGCACCCGCCCGCGTCGCGATCGCAGCGCAGTCGCCCCGGCAGGCTGGCGCGTTGCGGCGCGCAGTCGGCGTCGGCCGTACAGCGGTCGCCGGGGGCGTGGCCCCCTTCGGCGCAGAAGTCCGTGAGATCGCCGCCCATCGAGTACCGCGCGCGCACCGCCGCGGAGTCGCATCGCCAGCGACGGGCCGGGCCGCACCCGTCGCGGCAGGTGGTGCGACCGACCCAGCAGATGCCGGCGGCGAAGGCGGCCGAACAGGAGGCCTGATTGCAGCACGGGTACGGGGAGTTGGCGCTACGGCGCGCGACGCCGCCGGAGCACTCGACGGCGAAGAAGCAGTCGACGTGGGCGCTGGGGTCGCACGCGTCGATCCCGGTCGTGACGGGCACGTCGACGCCCGTGTCGCGGCCGAGATCAGGGATCACGTCGACGCCCGTGTCGCGGCCGACGTCGCGGCCGACATTGAAGGTCGCGTCGACCGAAGCGTCCGCGTCGTGGGCGGGGGCCGGGTCGTCGCCTCCGCAGGCCGCGAAGGTCACGCACAACGCCACCGGCCACGCCTTCCCCCAGCGGCTCATTGGCGCAGTCTGCCCGAGATGGCGTGCGAGTTCGATGGGGACGATGCGGCCAGGCCTGGTCGCTCGGTCGCGCTAACACAGCTTCGCGCGACAGCCGTCGCGTCGCCCCGTCGCACGCCTCACCCGAGCCCGTCTGCACCGGGTCGGCCTGCATCGCGAAGTGCAGCTGGTCGTCCGCGGGCTCCCGGAGGCGAAGGGCGATCTCCATCCCGCAACGAGTACCGCACCCTCCGGGAGCCTCGGAAGGTCGGAGTCCTGCGCTAACCCGCGTCGGGTCGGTCGGCCGTTGCGTCGGTCGATGCGTCGACCGGGCCGGCGTCCGCGGCGCCGGCGTCCGCGGGGGGCGCGGGGTCGGGGCAGGCCGCGTTGGAGACGGAGTTGGTGTCCATCGTGACGCCGCCGTTGCGGGCCAGGGCGCGGCCGGCGAGGGCCGCGCCGGTCGTGAGGGTGACGCTCCCGAGCGCGAGGATGTTGCCCGCGAAGCGCGAGCCGATGCCGACCGTCGCGGAGCTGCCCGCCTGCCAGTACACCCCGCACGACCGCGCGCCGTTGGTCATCACCACCGCGGCGACGTTGGAGGTCACCAGCGTGGACCCGATCTGGAAGACGAACAGCGGGTCGGTCTGCCCCCGGCCGTCGAGGAAGAGCGTGCCCGTGAGCATCGCCGAGGAGGTGAAGCAGTAGACGCCCGGCGCGAGCGTCATGCCGCCCAGGTCGCGGCCGGTGAGGGTCGTGCCGCAGGGCAGGCCGGCGAGGCGGTTGTAGGCCACCGTGGTGTCGGCCTGGGCGAGCGCCGCGACCGGGTCGGCCGCGTGGACGACCGTGCCCGCGGGGATGCCCACGAGCGCCGCGCCGGGGTTCACGCCGACCTCGCCGACGATCGTCGTGAGCCCCGTGTTGCTCACGGTCGAGCCCGCGAGGATGGTGAAGCGCGCCGCGGAGCCGAGGATCCCGGCGACCATCGGCGCGTCGGGGGCGTCGGGCACATCCGACGCGTCACGGACGTCCGGCGCATCGGGTGCGTCCATCGCCGCATCGATCGGCGCGACGTCCATCATGGCCGCGTCCACCGCGGGCACGTCCACCGCGGGCACGTCCGCTGTGGCCACGTCCATTGCGGCCACGTCCACTGCGGGCACGTCGGGCGTCACCAGGTCGACGAGCGCGGGGGCGTCCGCGGCGTCGCGAGCGTCACCCGCGTCGGGCACGTCGGCGGCCGACGCGTCCACGGGCGAGGGGAGGTCCATCGCCGCGCCGGCGTCGCCCGGGACGTCGTCACGGCCGAGGATCGAGCGGTCGGCGCACGACGCCAGCAGGAGCACGGCGAGCGGGCCGAGCCGGGCGGCGCGGGACGCAGGCCGGCGGAAGGAAGTGGCTTCAAGCATTCGGGGATCTCCAGGCAAGGGGTGGTCTGCGGGCATCTGTCAGGGGCCCGCCGTGGGCGCGGCGGCGGGGCCGGAGGCGGAG
>JAQBQI010000701.1 GCA_028287085.1 Myxococcaceae bacterium | reverse complement strand
GTTCGGCGGCGGCGGCTGCACCGTCGGCACGGGCGGAACGACGGGCGGCTGTTCCATGACGGGCGGCGTCGTCGGCTCGCGCGGCGGGATGGGCGGCGTGGTCGCGGCCGGACCGGGGGCCGGCTCGGCGATCGGCGCCGGGGTGGGCTCGCCCGGGGGGTCGTCGCCACGCATGAGCATCGCGACGGCGCCGACGACGAGCACCACGCCGATCGCGGCGTAGAGCACCATCGGGCTGCGCTTCTTCGCCGGCGCGTCGACCTCGGCGACCGCGACCGGGCGCGCCGGCGCGGGGCGCACCGACGGGGGGCGCACCGACGGGGGCGACTCGACCACGGACTCCTCGATGAGGCGCTCGATGGAGGTCGGCTCGGGCTTCTTCGCCACGACGTCGGTGATGCGCGCGTCGTCGTCGAGAGGCGTCGGGGCAGCCGCCGCCACGTCGACCTTCGGGGGTTCGACCTTCGCGGGTTCGGCCTCCGCGGGTTCGACCTCCGCGGGTTCGGCCTTCGCGGCTTCGGCCGCCGCGGGTTCGGACTTCAGTGCGTCGGCGGCCACCGGCGGCTCCGACTTCGCGGCGTCGGCCTTCGCGGACTCCTCGGCCGGGGTCGGGGTGCCCGCGCCGACCGCGGCCTCGTCGGGCTGCGTCGCGGCGGGGACCGCCTTCGCCTCGGCGGCGGGCGTCGGGCGCGGCTCGTCGGGCAGCTCGCGCATCGCGCGCAGGGCCGCGTCGATCTCGACGCGCGAGGCGCGCTGGGTGCTGTCGTCGGAGACCGCCGCGACGTCGGCGGCCTTCATCGGGACGGTGCCGGGCGGCGCGCTCGGGGCCTTGAGCGCGTCGAGCTCCCCGGTGGTGAACTCGAGGGTCGCGCGCGCGCTGCCGGTGGCCTCCGGCGGCGACGAGGCGTTCACCCGCAGCTGCGCCGACGAGCGCGGCGGCTCGGGCGGCGCGGCGGGCTTCACGGCCTCGCTCGGGGGCGGCGGCGACATCGACCCGTGCACCAGGGTGGTCTTCGTCGCCTCGGCCTGCGCGAGCGCCGAGCGCGCCGACTTCACGGCCTCGGCGGCCTCGGCCAGGCCCATGCCCACCATGGTCGACTTCATCGACCCGACCGGGGCCTTCGCGGCGTCGCCCTCCGGGGAGCTCGACGGGCTCTTCGCCTGGCGCAGCGCCTCGCCGAGCAGCGCGTTCATCTGGCGCATCACGGTCTGGTCCTGCTCGGCGGGGAGCGGGGCGGCGGGGCCGTGGCCGAAGAAGTCGCCCGAGCGCGAGTCGATGGGCGCGGGCGGCGCCACGCTCGGCGCCGAGGGGCGCAGGCTCTCGAAGTGCGGCCCGGCGCCTTCGCCCTTGCGGGCCATGATGCGCTCGAGCACCTCGAGGCCCTCGTCGACCTTCAGGAACTTCACCCCCATGCCCGGCGGCGCGTCGGGCCGGGCCTCCGCCTCCTCGCGCCGCTGCACCACGCGGCCCGCGGCCTTGAGCACCGGGGTCTCGTCCTTCAGCTGGATCTCGATCTTGAGCAGCTCGCCCAGGGCGGGGGGCTTCGGCGTCTTGATCCACATCCCCGTGCGGGAGATGTCCTTCGCGTACTGCTCGATGAAATCCTCGAGCGTCGCGCTCTTGTATTTCACCTTGAGGGCCTTCGCCTTGACCTTCTGTTCCTTGCGGGGCTCGTCGGACATCGCGTCTGAGTCTCCAGTCCTGAGCGTGATCGGCGACCGCACCGCGCCTCGGTAGGGGTGCGCAGGTCTTTCCGGAATCTACCGTTGACCGGCCGCAGGCGCGAAGCCTTGGTCACGACCCGCCCTCACAATTTCTCAGACCGAGCGCCTTCCCTCCATCGCCCTACCCAGGGTGATCGGGTCGGTGAACTCCAGGTCGCCGCCGTGCGGCACCCCGCTCGCGATGCGCGAAACCGCTACGCCCGCCGCGTGGAGGCACTCCGCGAGGTACAGCGCTGTGGCCTCGCCCTCGACCGTCGGCGGCGTCGCCAGGATCACCTCGCGCACCCCCTCGCGCGCCACGCGCTCGAGCAGGGGTTGCAGCGGAAACTCCGCGGGCCCGACGCCGCCGAGCGGGTCGAGCAGCGCGTGCAGGATGTGGTAGCGGCCCTGGAAGACCCGCGCCCGCTCGACCGCGTCGGCGTCCATGGGGCGGGCGACCACGCAGAGGAGCTCCGCCGAGCGCCGCGGGTCGTCGCAGAGGGCGCAGCGCGCGCGCGTGGTGTAGGCCCCGCACGACTCGCACCGCCGCACCCGCTGGGACATCGTCGCGATGGCCTCGCCGAGCGTGCGCGCGTACTCGGGGTCGCCCCCGAGCACGTGGTAGGCGATGCGCCGCGCGGACTTCTCCCCCACCCCGGGCAGCCGCGACAGCAGCCGCACCAGCGCCTGGATGGGGTCGCCGCCGTCGGTCACGTGATGCCCGGGATCTTCGCGCCTCCGGTCACCTTGGCGATCTCCTTGTCCATCTCCTCGGAGGCCTGGGTGAGCGCCACGTTGGCCGCGGCCACCGCCGCGTCGAGCGCCAGCTCGGGGTCGCTCGCGTAGAGCTCGGGGTCGACGTCGATGCGCACCAGCGAGCGCGCGAGGCTGGCCGTCACCTTCACCTTGCCGTTCGCCCCCGTCGCCTCGACGGTGCGATCCTTGTTCGCCTCGCGGGTCTCCTCGACCCTGCGCTGCATCCGACTCGCCTGCTTCATGAGCTCACTGATGCCGCCGCGAAACTGCATGTCCTTCACCGTTCCTCCGGGCCCTGCGCCGGAGCGCGACGGTGTACACCACCGCGCCGCCCGCCGCACGGCCCTCGCGCTCGCCCTCGCCCTCTCTCCCGCGCTCGCCCC
>JAQBQI010000639.1 GCA_028287085.1 Myxococcaceae bacterium | reverse complement strand
GGTGATGGCGGTCTCGCCGGCGGTGTCGGCGCGGACCTCGGCGGCGCCGCCCGCGCGGGTGGTGCTCACGCCGTCGGCCGAGTCGAGCGTGGCGCCGGAGAGCGCGGTGCGCCGCGAGGCCCCGCAGTCGCGGCGGCGGCGGGCGGAGCTCGACGGCACGATCGTGGAGTCGGGCGACGGGCCCGAGCTCGACGACGACGACGAGTGAAGCGAGCGCCGGAAACTGTCGGCCCTCCCTCCGCGCGCACTACCCTCGCGGGCTGATGGCACCTCCCCGCTACATCGCCGTGGCCGGCAACATGGGCGCAGGCAAGTCGAGCCTGGTGAAGTGGCTCTGCCAGCAGTTCGAGCTGACGCCCTTCTTCGAGCCCCACGACGAGAACCCCTACCTCGCCGACTTCTACGGCGACATGCCGCGGTGGGCCTTCAACAGCCAGCTCTTCTTCCTGGTGAAGCGCTTCAAGATCCACCGCGAGCTCGAGGCCTCCGGCCGCGGCGTGGTGCAGGACCGCACCCTCGACGAGGACGCCGAGGTCTTCGCGCAGTACCTCCACCAGCAGGGCCACATCAACGACCGCGACTGGGCGACCTACTCCGACCTCTACGCCTCGCTGCGCAGCGAGCTGCGGCCGCCCGACCTGATGATCTACCTGCGCTGCGAGGTGAAGACCCTGCGGCAGCGCATCAAGCTGCGCGGCCGGGCCTACGAGCAGTCCATCCCGACGCCGTACCTGCGCGCGCTGCACGGGCTCTACGAGCAGTGGTTCGCGCGCTACGACCGCTCGCCCACCCTCGTACTCGAGACCGACCGCATGGACTACGTCACCGAGCTGTTCCACCGGCAGCAGCTGCTGGAGACGATCCGGCGCGCGCTCGCCGCGGGCTGACCCGCGCGAGTCCCTTCGCCGAGGCCAGGGCGTGCGAGCCGTCGATGCGCTGCGGGCTCAGTCCGAGCTCGCGCATCATGCGGGCGTCCCAGTCCTCGATCGCATCGTGGCCCGCGAGGTAGGTGCGCGCGGGGTTGCCGAGCGGCGCGCGGATGCTGAGCACCTCCGGCGCCGACACCAGGATGGCCTTCTTGTAGTGGGCCACGTCGCTGAGCATGAGCTTGTTGTAGACGTGCTTGCCGACGTTGCCGAGCGAGCCGATCTGGCCGCACAAGCGGGTGAAGTGCTCGATCGCCTCGGAGGGGTGCAGGCGCTTGGGGCGGTGGCAGAGGGTGTAGCCGTCGAAGTCGCGGATGGTCGCGCCCGGCAAGAGGCGACCCTCGGCGGCGACCTGCGCGAAGAAGGGCGTCTCGGGGTACGGGCACACGAGACCGAGGAAGGTCACCGAGCCGTAGCGCAGCTCGTCGAGGTACTCGGGCACGCGGGCGAGGTAGTCGTTGGTGTCGCCGTCGGTGCCCACGAGCAGCCCGAAGGACAGGAGAATGCCGTGCGCGTAGGTGCGTCGCATCACCGCGCGGAGGTCGGAGAGCTTGTTCTGCGACTTGTTGATGGCGACGAGGGAGTCGGGGTTGAGCGACTCCAGGCCCGTGTAGATGTACCGGCAACCCGCGCGCGCCATGAGGGCCACGAGCGACTCGTCTTCGAGGATGTTCCAGGTGAGGGCGCAGCCCCAGTGCTTGTTGAGCGGGATGAGCGCCTCGCAGAGCTCGCGGAGGTACTTCGGCGAGCCGCCGAGGTTGTTGTCGAGGAAGGTGAAGACGTTGTCGACGAGGCTGAAGGTCGAGCGGTTGAAGCGCATCGTCGTCTCGATCTCGCGCACCACGTCGGCCACCGGGCGGAAGCGGTACTTCTCGTGCCCGGTGAGCACGCAGAAGTTGCAGCTGAAGGGGCAGCCGCGCGAGGCCTCGATGCCCGGCGCGCGCACCGGGTTGTGGGCGAAGTCGATGAGGTCGTAGCGCGGGGCCTTGATCTCCGACGGCGCCACCGCGGCGCGGTCGTAGCGGGGCTTGAGCGCGCCGCGCGCGAAGTCGGCGACGAGCTCGGGGACGTTGGCCTCGGGGTCGCCCACCACGACGGCGTCGAAGTGCTGGAGCGCGTCGTCGACGAAGTGGCCGGCGTGGCGGCCGCCCGCGACGGTGGTGATGCCGCGCCGGCGCAGCAGCGCCGAGAGCACCTTGGTGTGCTCGTAGTAGGCGTGCAGGTAGGAGAAGAAGACGAGGTCCCAGTCGCGGTCGAGGGGGACGTCGACCTCCTTCTCGTTGAAGAGCTCGATCTCCGCGTCGGGCGGGCACAGGCCCGCGAGCAGCTCGGGGACGGCGCTCTGCATGATGGAGCGCTCCTTCTTCGGGAGGCGGGTGGGGTGCGTGTACGTGCTGATGATGGCGATGCGCATGGCAGACCTCGCGGTGGACGGAGTCAGTTGAGGCCGACGGCGACGCTCGCGAGCCCGAGGGCGGCGTGCACGGCGGTGACGCCGACGAGCGTTCGGCGGCGGGCGTAGAAGGCGCCGAGGAGCGCGCTCACGACGAAGGTCGTCAGCGCGAAGCCGGGCGAGACGTAGAGATGGAAGACGCCGAAGAGGACCGAGGTGACGAAGACCGGGGCGAGCGGTCCGGCGTCGGCGGGGAGCAGGCGTTCGAGCGAGGTCTGGATGACCCCGCGCGCGACGAACTCCTGGAGCAGGCAGTGCGGCCCGTAGGCGAGGAGGAAGAGCGCGAACTCGCCGCGGGAGTAGCGCGCGACCGAGCCCCAGACGAGCCACGCTTCGCCCCGCAGGGCAGGTCCGAGGCGGAGGGCGACGGCCGCGGCGAGGAGCCCGAGCACGACGACGCCGGCCTCGCGCAGGCTCGCGCGGGCGCCCCGCGTCGTGACGCCGAGGGCGCGCAGCGGCAGCGGCTGGCGGCGCACGAACCAGCCGATGGGCACGAGCAGCACGAGGAGGAATCCCCACGAGAGGCCCATCTGACGGAGCGGCGGCAGGTCGGGGCGGATGAGCTCGCGCACGACCTGCGAGAGGCCGAAGAGGGCGATGGTGACGAGGAAGAAGGCGGCGAGCTCGCGGCGCAGGCGCCAGGCATCGCGGGCCGAGCGCTGGAGCACCTCGAGCTCGCGGCGCAGCGTCGCGGCGTCGGCGTCGAGGGGCACCGAGAGGAAGGGGAGGAGGCTCCGGCGCGGAGCCATCGGGTCGAATGAATCGCGGCTTTGCTTGGTTGCCCACGGGCCTGAGCAGCGCATGTGCCACGACGCGAAACGGCTT
>JAQBQI010000602.1 GCA_028287085.1 Myxococcaceae bacterium | reverse complement strand
GGCGGTGGCGTCGGCGGCGGGCGCAGCTGCGTCGGGGGCGGCGGCGGGTGGGTCGCCGCAGCCCAACAACGCTACGACGGCCATCGCTGTGAGTGGGCGGAGCATCACGGCCGATCGTGGCACAGGGCGGGCGCTGGGCGAACCCCGCGCGTCGGTGCGATGCTCGCGCGCCCATGGCCCTGAAGCCCACCGACCTGCACTTCGCCGCCGATGCCTTCGAGGTCCCGAGCGGTCGCGGGCCCATCCGCGTCACGTGGCTCGGCACCGCCGGCTTCGCCATCGAGCACGCCGGAACCGTCGTCCTCATCGACCCCTACCTGACCCGCGCGTCGCTCCCGCGGCTCATCGCCATGCCGCTGCGCAGCGACCGCGCCGCCGTCGCCCGCCACGCCCCGGCGGCCGATGCCATCGTCGCCGGGCACACCCACTTCGACCACGTGCTCGACGTCCCCGCCATCGCGCGCGCCACCGGCGCCAGGGTCTTCGGCTCGCGCTCGTGCGCCGCCCTCTGCCGCGCCGAGGGCGTCGCCGCGGCCCAGGTCGTCGACGTCGAGGGGGCCATGCGCGGCGAGCCCGTGCAGGCCGAGGTGGGGCCCTTCACGCTGCGCTTCATCCCGAGCGTGCACTCGGCCTTCCTGCTCGGGCGCGTCCCCTTCCCGGGAGAGATCAGCGACTGCGATCAGCTCCCATTGCGCACGGAGCAGTACCGCTGCGGCGCGGTCTTCGGCGTCGAGCTGCGCGTCGCCGGGAAGACGCTCTACCACCTCGGCAGCGCCGACCTCCTCGACGTGCGCGCGCCCCGCGACGTCGACCTGCTCATGATGTGCGTCGCGGGCTGGACCACCACGCCGCGCTTTACCGATCGCGTAATGAAGGCCTTCACGCCGCGGGCGATCGTGCTGTCGCACTGGGATGATTTCCTGTCGCCGATGAGCGCCGGGGCGAAGATGCTGCCGGCGATGCAGCTGCCGCGGCTGGTGGAGGGGTTGACCCGGGTCGACCCGAGCGTGCGCCTCGGGGCGCTGCCGCTGCTGGGGTCGATCGCGCTGTAGCGCCGCCCTGCTACCCTCCCGGGCCTATGAACTCCCTCGTCGATGTCATGGGCCCGCTCCACCTCGTGGACCACGGCGGCGACGGGCCCCCGATGCTGCTCCTCCACGGCCTCGGCGGCTCGGTCGACAACTGGATGCGCGTCGCGCCGGACCTCACCCGCGGCCACCGCGTGCTCGCCGTCGACCTCCCCGGCTTCGGCCGCTCGCCCCTCGCCGGGCGCGCCGCCACCCTCGACGGCTACGTCGACCTCGTCGCCGCCCTCCTGCGCCAGCGCGTGCGCGAGCCCGTCGTGCTCGTGGGCAACTCCATGGGCGGGCTCACCGCCCTGCTCACCGCCGCGCAGCACCCCGAGCTCGTGCGCGGCCTCGTGCTCGTGAACCCCGCCATCCCCCGCTACGACGGCGCGCCCATCGACCCCGTCGTGCGCACCGTGTTCTCGATCTACGCGGTGCCCGGCGTGGGCGAGCTGTACTTCCGCAAGGTCGCGCGCCGCGCCTCGGCCGAGGCCAACGTGCGCTACTTCTTCGAGCTCTGCGGCCTCGACCCGAAGGCGCTACCCCCCGAGGTCATGGACGCCCACCGCGCCCTGCACCGCTACCGCCGCGACCTCCCGTGGACCGACGCGACCTTCCTCAGCGCCGCCCGCTCCATCCTGAAGACGGTGCTGCGCCGCCCGCGCTTCGAGGAGCACCTGCGCCGCGTGCGCGCCCCCACGCTGCTCATGCACGGCACCCGCGACCGGCTCGTCAACGTCATCAACGCCCGCGCCGTCGCCCGCCGCCGCGAGGATTTCACCTTCGCGGAGCTCCCCACCCAGGGCCACACCCCGATGCTCGAAGAGCCCGCGGAGTTCGTCGAGCGCGTGCTCGCGTGGACCGCCGCGCTCGCCCCGCCCGCGAGGCCCGCCGCCTCGCCGTGATAGCGTCCGCCGCGGCGGACCCACCATGCTCGACCCATCCCTGATCCCACTGGTTCAGCGCCTCGACCGCGACCCGGAAGACCGCGAGGCGATCGAGACCCTCTGTCGCGAGCTCGACGCGCGCGCCGAGCACGAGGTGCTCGCGATGCTGCTGGAGAAGGTCGCCGGCCGGCGCCGCTCGCCCGAGGGGTCGGTCGAGCTGCTGCACCGCGCGGCCACCATGTGGTCGACGAAGGTCGGCAACGACCCGCGCGCCGTCCCCCTCTGGAACCAGGTGCTCGAGGTGCAGCCCGCGCACGAGGGCGCGCTGCTCGGCCTCGCCGCGGTCTTCCGCCGGACGAACCGCGCCGAGCAGGCCGAGGGGCTCTACCGCCGGCTGTTGGAGAAGGCCGTCTCGCCGGCCAAGAAGGTCCCGGTGCTCGAGGCGCTGGCCGCGCTCTACGCCGAGCGCGAGCTGCCCGAGCGCGAGATCGAGACGCGGCGCGAGCTCGCCGGGCAGCGCGGGCCGGGCGCGTCGGCGACGGCCAACCGCCGCTCGCTGGCGAAGCTGCTGGTCGAGCGCTCGCGGCGGCGCGCGGCGACCGCCCCGCTGGCCGAAGGGGAGGTCGACCCCGACAAGCGCGAGGCCGCGGCGCTGCTCGGCGCGGTGGCGCGCGAGGGCGCGACCGGGCGCTCGACGGAGTTCGCGCAGGCGGCGCTGTCGCTCTGGCCCGGCGACGAGGGCGCCTTCGGCGTGCTCGAGGAGAGCGACGCCCTCAAGCAGAGCGAGCTGACCACGCTGCGGATCGAGTTTCTGGCGGCCAACCCGCGGGGCGCGCGGGGGCAGCAGGTGCGGCGCGCGCTCGCCGACTCGTACGTCGCCACGCAGCGCCCCGAGGACGCCATCGCCGTGCTCGCGGCCGCCGTCGACGACGACCCCCAGGCGGCGCAGTCGCTGGCGAAGCTGTACGAGCGGCTGCAGCGGCACCTCGACCTGGCGAAGCTGCTCGACCGCTTCCCGACGCCGTCCGACGCGGAGGGCCGGCTCGCGCTGCTGCGCCGACGCGCGCAGGCGTGGAAGGCCGCCGGGCAGAGGCCGCAGCACCTCGCCGCGCTGCGGGCGCTGCTGGACGAGGTCCCGGCGGAGGCCGAGGCGCTGGCGGAGGTGGAGCGC
>JAQBQI010000281.1 GCA_028287085.1 Myxococcaceae bacterium | reverse complement strand
GGCTCCTCCGGCGCGGGGTCGCGCCTCGACGTCGGGGCCCGCGCCGACGGCGCCGGGCGCGCGGGTGGGCGCGGCGGCGGCCGACTCGATCACCAACAACCAGGTCGAGGGGGTCGACGAGGGCGACATCGTGAAGACCCACGGCGAGCACCTGGTGATCCTGCGGCGCGGCCGGCTCTTCTCGGTGCGGCTCGGCGCGACGGCGGTGACGCCGATCTCGATGGTCGACGCCTACGGCCGCGGGCGCGCGCCGGGCGGCTGGTACGACGAGATGCTCGTCGACGGCGATACGGTGGTGGTGATCGGGTATAGCTACCGCGCGCGGGCCACCGAGGTCGGGCTCTTCGACATCGACGCCGAGGGCACGCTCCGCTGGCGCGACACGCTCTTCGTGCGCTCGAGCGATTATTACTCGTCGCGTAACTACGCGAGCCGGCTCGTGGGGCACCACCTGGTGATGTACATGCCCGTGCCGCTGCGGCTGGAGGGCGACGCGCTCTCGCTGGCGGCGGTGCGCCACACGCCCGACGCCGCGTGGGAGACGGTGATGGACTACGCGCGGCTCTACCGCCCGGTGCAGGCCGTCGGCTACGGGCCGGTGGTGCACACGGTGATGTCTTGCGACCTCTCGGGCCGCGGCTTCGACTGCCGCGCCGTCGGCGTGGTGGGCCCGGCCGGGCGCAACTTCTACGTGAGCGGGTCGGCCGTGTACCTCTGGGTCAACGGACAGCGGCAGCGCAGCTACGGGCGGGTGCTGCCGACGGAGGGCAACCTGCCGCCGCCCGCGGTGGTGTACCGCATGCCGCTCGACTGCAGCGCCATCGGCGCGGTGAAGGCCCGCGGCGCGCCGCTCGACCAGTTCTCCTTCGACGAGCGCGACGCGACCCTCCGCGTGCTGGTGCGCGCCGAAGGATCGGGCGAGGGCATGTGGTCGGCCGAGACGACGAGCGGGGACGTCGGGTTCCTGCGGGTGCCGACGGCGCGCTTCGGCGAGGAGGTTCCGACGGTCGAGCGCACGGCGTACCGGGGCCTGCCGCGCATCGAGGGCAGCGCGAGCGCGATGCAGAACCGCTTCGTGGGCGACCACCTGCTCTACGGCATGGGCCAGGGCTGGGGCGGGCGCGGGGCGGCGACCTCCGCGGGCGCGACGCACCCGGTGTGGGTCTACGACGCGGGGCGCGACCGCACGACGCGGCTGGACGTCTCGCACTCCATCGAGCGCCTGGAGCCGCTGGGCCGCGACGCGCTGGTGGTGGGCAACGAGCCCGGGGGATTGACCTTCAGCGCGGTGGCGCTCGACGAGACGCCGACGCTGGCGGGGCGCCACACGGTGCGCAACGCGTCGCAGGGCGAGACGCGCTCGCACGGCTTCTTCTACCTGCCGAGCGGCGACCGCACGGGGACGCTGGGGTTGCCGGTGACGGCGGGCGGCGACGGCAGCGGGTGGCGGCAGCTGCGCGGGGTGTCGAGCGCGGTGATGTTCCTCGGGGTGGAGGGGCTGCGGTTTCGGGAGCTGGGCTCGCTGCGCAGCGGCGGCGCGTCGGCGGTCGACGACCACTGCGTGGCCTCGTGCGCCGACTGGTACGGCAACGCGCGGCCGATCTTCTGGCGCAACCGGGTCTTCGCGCTGCTGGGCTACGAGCTGGTCGAGGGCGACCTGACCGGCGGGCGCGTGCGCGAGACGCGGCGCACCGACTTCATGCGCGCGCTGATCAACGGCGCGACCGACCGCAGCGGCAACGTGTTCAACAACCTGCCCGATTGAGCGGGAGGGGAGACCTCACCCCCGCTGCCGCGCGCCCCTCTCCATGAATGGAGAGGGGCTGCTCTCAGCTGACAGGTCGTCGACGAACGCACGCGTTCGACGGAGCCCCTCTCCATTCATGGAGAGGGGCGCGCGGCAGCGGGGGTGAGGTCGCGCCACGCCGTTCCAGTCTGATTCCAGACTGATCGCCGCGCTTACCCCTCGAGCACCTTGAACGCGATCCCCGCCTTCTGCAGCCGCACGATGAGCGCCTCGCCCATGCCCATCGCCGTCGTCACCACGCCCGTGTGCGGCGGCAGCGCGTCGCGGTCGAGCGCCAAGCACAGCGCCGACTCCGCGACCATCTTCGAGGTCTCCGCGTAGCCGGCCTCGCCGCCGCTCACGCGCGTCACGACGTCGCGCCCGCCGCCGCGCGCCTTGAAGGTCACGGTGAACCACCCCTTCGCGCGCACCTCCTCGCTCGGACCTTCGCCCGGGTTGATGCGCCCCAGCAGCCAGTCGCGCGTCGGCTTGAACTGCGCGAGCGCCGCCACCCCCGCGATGCCCGCGGCGCCGCCCACCAGCATCGCCGTCGAGCGCACCTCCGCGAAGTGCCCGTAGCGGAAATCCGGGCCGTAGCGGTCGAGCCCGCGCGCGCTGCGCAGCACGATCCAGGGGTCGATGGTCGGGAGCGGCGCGAGCCACGCGCGGCGCTTGCGGTCGTAGTGCAGGCCCGCCTTCGAGGCGCGCACCTTGCGGCCGCCGGGCAGCGGCGTGGTGGGCAGCCGCGCGCTCTTCATCGCGGCCTTCAGGTCGGCGAAGGCGTTGATGGCGCTGTGCCAGGTTCCGCCCGAGACGCCGCCCTTGGCGCGCACCATTCCTTCGATGGAAATGGGCTCCCCCTCAGGCAATTGCATCACCGTGTAGAGCACCCCGAGGTCGTGCGGAATGCTGTCGAAGCCGCAGCAGCTCACGACGCGCAGGCCCTTGGCGCGGGCGGCCTCGTCGTAGCGCTCGACGGTCTCCTTCACGAAGGCCGGCTCGCCCGTGATGTCGACGTAGTCGCAGCCCTGCTCGACGCAGGCGCGCACCACCGGCATCCCGTAGCGGGCGTACGGACCCACCGTGCTGAGCAGCACCCGCGTGGCGGCCGCGAGGCGGTCGAGGCTGGCGTCGTCGCCGACGTCGGCGGTGAGCACGGCGACCTTCGCGCAGTCGGGGTCGATCGCGATGAGCGCGCGGTGCACCTCGTCGAGCTTCGCGGCGCTACGGCCCGCGATGGCCCACGGGATGGACACTCCGACGGTGCGCGCGAGGTACTCCGCGACGAGGCGCCCGGTGAAGCCGGTGGCCCCGAGAACGACGACGGCGTAGGGACGATCAGCGCGGGGGGTGGTCATGGCGCGCGGACCCTATCACCGCCCGCGACCATCGTGCGGCCCGGGGCGTTTGACGCTGCCCCGGCGGTGCTTCTGGTCTTATGGATCGAGCGAAGCCGATACCGACCCGACTACCGAAGGAAGTGCACGATATGCGCGTTGATCGATTGACCACGAAGTCGCGCGAGGCCCTGGCGCAGGCGCAGTCCGAGGCCACGCGCCGCGGCAACCCCGAGCTCACCCCCGAGCACCTGCTGCTCGCCCTGCTCGAGCAGGAAGACGGAGTGATTCCTGCCCTCGTGCAGAAGGCCGGCGCCAACGCGAAAGACCTCGCGGCGGAGTTCGAGCGCGCGGTCGAGGCCTTTCCGCGCGTGACGGGCGGCAGCGAGCCGGGCATGTCGCGGCGCCTGGGGGTGCTGCTCCAGAAGGCAGAAGACGAGTCCAAGGCCCTGAAGGACGAGTTCGTGTCGGTCGAGCATTTGTTCCTGGCGGTGGTGAAGCACGACCGCGACGCGGCGGGCGTGCTGCGCCGCAAGGGCCTCGACGAGGCCAAGGTGATGGCCGCCCTCAAGGAGGTGCGCGGCAGCCAGCGGGTCACCTCGGCCGACCCCGAGGGCACCTTCCAGGCCCTCGAGAAGTACACCAAGGACCTCACGCAGCTCGCCCGCAACGGCAAGCTCGACCCGGTGATCGGGCGCGACGAGGAGATCCGCCGCGTGATGCAGGTGCTCTCGCGGCGCACCAAGAACAACCCCGTGCTCATCGGCGAGCCCGGCGTCGGCAAGACGGCCATCGTCGAGGGCATCGCGCAGCGCATCGTGCGCGGCGACGTCCCCGAGTCGCTGAAGGACCGGCGCATCATCTCCCTCGACCTCGCCTCGCTGGTGGCGGGCGCGAAGTTTCGCGGGGAGTTCGAGGAGCGCCTGAAGGCCGTGCTCAAGGAGGTCGAGCAGGCCGCCAACGTGGTGCTCTTCATCGACGAGCTCCACACCCTCGTCGGGGCGGGCGCCTCGGAGGGCTCGATGGACGCGAGCAACATGCTCAAGCCGGCGCTCGCGCGCGGCGAGCTGCACTGCATCGGCGCGACGACCCTCGACGAGTACCGCAAGCGCATCGAGAAGGACGCGGCGCTGGAGCGTCGCTTCCAGCAGGTCTTCATCGGGCAGCCGACGGTGGAGGACACCATCGCGATCCTGCGCGGGCTGCGCGACCGGTACGAGCAGCACCACGGCATCCAGATTCGCGACGAGGCGCTGGTGGCGGCGGCGACGCTGTCGAACCGCTACATCACCGAGCGCTTCCTGCCCGACAAGGCGATCGACCTCGTGGACGAGGCCGCGTCGCGGCTGAAGCTGGAGCTGGGCTCGATGCCCCTGGAGATCGACCAGGCGCAGCGCAAGCTGACGCAGCTGGAGATCGAGGTGCACGGGCTCACGCGCGAGTCCGATCGGGCGAGCCTGACGCGGCTCGACGAGGTGAAGCGCGAGATCGCCGAGCGGCGCGAGACCATCGAGGGGATGAAGGCCCGGTGGCTGCACGAGAAGGGCCTCATCGAGACGGTGCGCGCGGTGAAGGAGCGCATCGAGGCGGCGAAGGCCGACCTGGAGAGGGCCACGCGCACGGGGCGCTACGAAGACGCGGGGCGCATCCAGTACGAGGTGCAGCCGCGGCTGGAGAAGGAGCTCGTCGCCGCGCACGCGGCGGTGGCGGCGGCGCAGACGGGCGGTCGCGGCTACCTGAAGGAGGAGGTCACCAGCGAGGACATCGCGGCGGTCGTGGCCAAGTGGACGGGCATTCCGCTCTCGAAGATGTTGGAGAGCGAGCAGCAGCGATTGCTGAAGATGGAGGAGGTGCTCGGCGAGCGCGTGGTCGGCCAGAAGGACGCCATCCTCGCGGTGAGCAACGCCGTGCGCCGCGCCCGCGCGGGCCTCGGCGACGAGCGGCGGCCGATCGGGAGCTTCTTGTTCCTGGGGCCGACGGGCGTCGGCAAGACCGAGCTGGCCAAGGCGCTGGCGGGCTATCTCTTCGACGATGAGAAGTCGATGATCCGAATCGACATGAGCGAGTACATGGAGAAGCACGCGGTGTCGCGGCTCATCGGCGCTCCGCCCGGCTATGTCGGTTATGACGAGGGCGGCCAGCTGACCGAGCCGGTGCGCCGGCGGCCCTACTCGGTGGTGCTCTTCGACGAGATCGAGAAGGCCCACCCCGACGTCTGGAACGTGCTTCTCCAGGTGCTCGACGACGGCCGCCTGACCGACGGGCAGGGGCGTACCGTCGACTTCCGCAACACGGTGCTGATCATGACCAGCAACGTCGGCAGCGCCTTCCTGTTGGAAGACCGCAGCGAGGAGGAAGCCCGCCGACTCGTCATGGAAGAGCTGCGGCGCAACTTCCGGCCGGAGTTCTTGAACCGGCTCGACGAGACGGTGGTGTTCCACCGGCTGGGCAAGGAAGACCTGCGGCAGATCGTCGACATCCAGCTCAAGGGCTTCGAGGCGCGGCTGTCGCGGCGCGAGCTCAAGCTCACCGTCGACGACGCCGCGAAGGACTGGCTCGGCGAGGTCGGCTGGGACCCGGTCTACGGCGCCCGGCCGCTGAAGCGCGCGATCCAGCAGTACATCGAGAATCCGCTGGCGCAGCGGCTGCTGCGCGGCGACTTCGCCCCCGGCGAGACCGTCAAGATCAGCCGGGCGGGCGGTGAGCTGCGCTTCGAGCGCGAGCTCGCGAACTGACCACCAGCCCGATCCCCAGCGCCGCCCACGCGAGCGCGCCGAGCACCACGCCGGCGCGCTCGCCGGGCGGCGTGAAGGTCAATCGCACCCGCTGCGGCCGCGGGGAGGGTGCCAGTCGCACCGCCATTCCCACCACGTTGGCCTGACGCACGGCGCCCGCGGCGCGCCCGTCGACGGTGGCGCTCCAACCGCCCGTCGATTGTTCAATGAACACGGCCCAACCGCCTTCGGGGGCGTCGCAGTCGACGACGTGTTCGCCGTCGCGGTTGGCAATGGGGCGGCAGGCGGCGATGGGGGCCCTCCCCCCAACCCCCTCCCAGGTCTGGGCGGGGGCTTCCGGAGTCGGAAGGGGAGCGAGCAGCACGCGCTGCCCGCGCACGACCTCCGGGTCGAGCAGGTGGGCGCGCGCTTGTTCAATGGACATCGCCACGCCAGCTCTGGCCACATAGGCGCGCGGGAGGGTCTCCAAGACGCGATAGAGCGTCGCGCCGGGGGCGACTTCGGTGATGACCTCGAGTCCCGCGGGCGGTCCGCTGGCGCGGGTGGGCATGAGGGCGGCGTCGACCGAGAGGATGCGTAGTGCGTCGATGCGCCGCCGCGCCAGGAGCGCGTCGACCTCGGGGGACACGCCGACGTCGTAGCCGGGCAGCGTCGCCACGCCGAAGAGCGCGCCGGTGTTCGCCTGCAGGGTGACGCGGCCGAAGCCCAGGCGGTCGCCCGCGCGCGGGACGCGGTCGAAGGCGTCGCTGCGGTAGAGGCGCGCGACGGCGTGCGGCGGGGCGAGGGCGCGCACGGCGGTGGCGACGGCGG
>JAQBQI010000498.1 GCA_028287085.1 Myxococcaceae bacterium | reverse complement strand
CGACGATCGTCTCGCCGGTGCACGCGGACATCGCGAACAGCAGCAGGGCGGCGTTCGCCCACCATCGGGACACGCTGTGGATGGGTCTCATGAGGTCCTCTCGGAGGTGCGAAACCTGGGACCGGGGATGTCGGGCTACGGAATCGGAGCCACTCCGCGGTCGATCGGCGGCGCCGTCACGATACGCGCCGCCGCGGGGATCGGGTCAATCGCCAAGGGACGCCGCGACGGCCGCTTGCGGGCGCGGCGCGAACGCGGGTACCACCGCGGGATGCAACCTGGAGCCATGGTCCCGACGGGCGGCGCGGCGATGTCGGCGCCGGCCTTCTCCCACCCCCACTACACGATCAAGCGCCCGTTCTGGAGCTTCCTCGGGCGTCGCTTCCACGTGCACGCCCCCGACGGGTCGCTCGTGGCCTTCGTGAAGCACCCGGTGTTCAAGCTCCGGGGCGAGTTCACGATCTTCGCCGACGAGTCCGAGACGCGCCCGCTGATGGTGGTGCGCAGCCGCTCGGTGCTCGCGCTCAACATGGCCCACGACGTCTTCGACGCCGGCTCGCAGGAGCGCCTCGGCTCGATCCGCTCGCGCGGGCTCAAGTCCATCGTGCGCGACACCTGGGACCTCCTCGACGCCAACGACCAGCCCGTCGGCCTCATGCAGGAGGACGGCGCCGCCATGATCCGGCGCTTCTTCCCGATCCTCCCGAGCCACCACCACATCGAGCTCGGCGGGCAGACCGTGGCGCGCATCGACCAGCAGTTCCGCTTCTTCGTGAAGGAGTTCACGCTCGACGTGACCCCGGGCGCGGGCCGCGTCGACCCGCGCTTCGCCGTCGCCTGCGCCATGCTCGCGCTGATGGCCGAGAGCGCCCGCGAGGCCGCCAGCGGCTGAGCGCGCGTCGCCCCCTCCCCCTTCCCCCCACTGCCTCTACGCGGCCGACCAGCCCGCCTGGGGCAGCAGCCCGGTGGCGTCGTGGCGCACGAGGCGCAGGTCGGGGTCGGCGCCCCGGCGCACCGCCACCGCCACCTGGTGCCGCGGCGTCGGGCGCACCCGCGCGAACTGCCACGCCGTCGCGTCGTCCTCGAGCGACGGATCGAGCGCCACCCGCACCACCCCGTCGGCCGCGTCGAGCTCGAAGGCGAAGCGGTCGAGCGGGATCGCCAGACCCATGCCCCGGGCCTTGATGTAGGCCTCCTTCAAGGTCCAGTAGTGGAAGAAGCGCGGGCGGTGCTCGGCGGGGCCCTGGCGCGCGAGCGCGGCGAGCTCGGCGGGCGCGAACACGCTCCGCGCGGTGCCGTGCGTGTCGACGGCGCGCCAGGTGTCCTCGACGTCGACCCCGACGGCGCGGTCGCGCGCGACGACGCAGGCGAGCATCCCGTCGGCGTTGGAGAGGTTGAAGCGCAGCCACGCGCCCTCGGGCGCGGCGACCTCGGGGCGGCCCCACGCGTTGAGCGCGAAGCGCCACGCCGGCGGCGCCACCGGGGCGTAGCGCGAGAGCACCGCGCGGCAGAGGGCGCGCGTCGCGAGAAACTCCCGGCGGCTGTGCGCGAAGGCGTAGCGGTCGTGGCGCGCCGACTCCTCCGGGCTGAGCCACGCGCGCAGGCGGGGCGCGAGGGCGTCGAGGTCCCACGCGGCCGGGTCGACGAGCCACAGGTGGGCCTCGTCGGTCGGCAGCGCGAGCAGCGGCGCGTAGGCGGTCACGGCCCCGACGGTATACCCGAAGCGGTCGATTGACCGGCCCGCGCGCGCGGTGCCACCGTCGACGCCGATGACGCACGGCGTGCAGCGCAACCCGCTCCGGCTCGGCCACCGTGGACTGCCCCTCCGCGCGCTGGAGAACTCCCTCGCGTCCTTCCGCGCGGCGCTCGACGCCGGGCTCGACGGCTTCGAGCTCGACGTGCAGCGCACCGCCGACGGCGCGCTCGTGGTGCTGCACGACCCGACGCTCGAGCGCACCGCTTTCGGTCACGGCCCGCTCGCGCAGACCGCGCGCGCCGACCTGCCGCGGCTGCGCAACGGCGAAGCCATCCCCGGCCTCGACGAGGCGCTCGCGCTGCCCGCGCGCTGCGTCAACGTCGAGCTCAAGGAGGGCGCCGCGTGGCGGGCCGCGCTCGACGCCGTCGTCGCCGCGGGCGCGCTCGGCCGGGTGATCTTCTCGAGCTTCGACCACGCCGCGATCGACGCGCTGCGCGGGCACCGCCCCGACGCCGACTGCGGCTGGCTGATGCACCCCGGCGAGACCCTGCACGACGACCCGGCGGCGCTGGTCGCGCGGGCCCGGGGCGCGCGGCTGCACCTGCACGGCGCGGCGGTGCTCGGGCGCGCGGCGGAGTGGGCGCCCTTCGCCGAGCGCATCGTGCTCTGGGGCCTGCCGTCGATGGCCGAGGCGGCGCTCTTCGGCTTCACCCCGGCGGCGCTCATCGCCGACGAGGTGGGCTGAGGGCCCGCGCGTGGCGAGAGAAGACCGCAAGGGCGCAAGGGTCGCAAGGAACGGAGGGGAGGGTTGGTCCCGAGCCGGAGATCGAGCGGCGACTCATTCAAGCGGCCGTCGGTCGCGTCCGTTCGCGACGACCGCGAGGTGATCGCCGCGCGGTGAACGCCTCCGGTTCGGGACCAACCCTCCCCTCCGTTCCTTGCGACCCTTGCGCCCTTGCGGTTCTCTCTCGCCGCTGCGCGCGGGGCCGACCGCCCGCGCCCGGGCGGTACCAGAGGGGTCAGGCGCGGCCGGCGAGGTGGGCGATGACCCGCGCGAGCTCGCCCGGCTCGATGGGCTTGGCGGCGTGGGCGTCGAAGCCCGCCGCGAGGGCCCGCGCCCGGTCTTCGAGGCGGGCGTAGGCGGTGAGCGCCACCGCGGGCACGCGCGCCGCCGCCCCGTCGCCCGCGCGCAGCCCGCGGATGAGGTCGTAGCCCGTCTCGCCGGGCATCCCGATGTCGGAGACGAGCACCTCGGGGGCGGCGCGCGCGATGGCCTCGCGGGCCTCCCGGGCGCTCGCCGCGCTCGTCACCGCGGCGCCGCACTGCTCGAGCACGCTGACCACCACCTCGCGGGCGTCGTCCTCGTCGTCGACGACGAGCACGCGCAGG
>JAQBQI010000273.1 GCA_028287085.1 Myxococcaceae bacterium | reverse complement strand
GCGACGGTGCGGTGCGCGCCCGCGCCCGAGCGGCGGGGCGGCGAGCTCTGCCGCGTCCCGGCCGGCGAGGTCTGGCTCGGCGACGACGGCTCGGCGCAGGGCCCCGACGGCTACGACCCCCCGCGGCGCGCGCGCACCGCGGCCTTCGAGATCGACCGCGCCGAGGTGACCATCGCGCAGTACGCCCGCTGCGCCGGGGCGGGGCGGTGCCGCGCCAACCCCTACGGCAACAGCCAGTGCCAGCGCCTCGCCGCGGGCGGGCCGGACCTCCCGTCGCCGTGCATGTCCTTCGACGACGCGCGGGCCTTCTGCGCGTGGGCGGGCATGCGCCTGCCCGCCGAGGCCGAGTGGGTGCGCGCCGGGCGCGGCGACTCGCTCGACCCCTACCCCTGGGGGCGCGAGTTTCCGCGCGGGGGTGACCCGCTGCGGGGCAACTTCGGCGAGCGCCCCGCCACCGGGATGCCCGGCTACGTGCTGGTCGCCCCCGACGCCGACTTCCCCGACGACGGCGCGCCGGGCCTCGCGCCGGGGTGCCGCTACCCCGCCGGCGCCAGCCGCTTCGGCGCGTGCGACCTCGCGGGCAACCTCGACGAGTGGGTCGCGCGCGGCGACGGCGCCCCCGCGCTCAAGGGCGGCTCGTGGCTCGAGCCCGACCCGGCGGCCTTCCGCCTCGGCGCCCGCGCGTCCCTCTCGGTCGAGCGCGGCGACCTCGCGTTCGGCATGTACCTCACGGGCTTCCGCTGCGCGCGCGACGCGCCCTGACTCAGGGGCCCAGCAGCGCGTCGAGGTCGTCGAGCGCGTCGACGTGCACGCCCCGCGCGGCGTAGCCCGCGGCCAGCGCGGCGCCGGTGCGCTCGAAGAACGCGTCGGTCATCGCCTCGGGGCAGCCGGCCCCGTCGTAGAGGTGCGCCACCCGGTCGAGCGCGTACATCCGGTCGATGCGCGCCACGTGGGCGTGCGGGGCCGTGAGCGCGACCAGGCGCGCCGGGTCCATCGGCAGCATCGGCTGCACCGCGACGAAGGTGCGCAGCCCCGCGGCGCGGCAGCGGGCGAGCGCGTCGATGCGCGCGTCGACCGGGTCGGCCCCGGGCTCGAAGCGCCGCCGCACGGCGTCGTCGTCCGTCGGGATCGACAGCCCCACCGCCGCCCGCGGGAAGCGCGCCAGCAGGTCGAGGTCCTCGACGACGCGCGCGCCGCGCGTGAGCACCACCGGCGAGAAGCCCGCCTCCAGCAGGATCTCCAAACACTGCCGGGTGATCCGGTAGGTGCGCTCGATCGGCTGGTAGGGGTCGGTCAGGATCGGGCTCATGCGCACCGGCCCGGGCGGCAGCCCCCGCACCTCGCGGCGCAGCACCTCGGGGGCGTCGACCTTCACGTCGACCCAGCGGCCCCACGCCCGCGGCGCCTGCCCGTCGAGCGCGCGCGAGAGGTCGGCGCGCGGGCCCACGTAGCAGAAGGGGCACCCGATCATGCAGCCGGCATACGGGTTCAGGTAATACTGGTTGCGCCCCTCGGGCACGAGCACGCGGGCGGCGCTCACCTCGCGCACGGCCGCGCGCCCCTCCGGCGGCGCCGCGGGGGCGTCGGCCAGCACGGGCAGCAGCCCCTCGCGCTGGCGCACCGCCGCGACCACGCCCAGCACGAGGCGGCGCTCGGCCTCGGTGAGGTCGGGGCCGGCGAAGCGCGGGCGCACGCAGACGTTGAAGCGCCGGGTGCGGGCGTAGCAGTCGACCGACTCGTCGCGCGGCTCGAACTCGACCAGCAGCACCCGGTCGCCCTGGGCCAGCGTGAGGCAGAGCCCCTGCTCGGCGTCGTGGCTCACCGCCCGCCACCCGGCGCCCGGCGGCTGCGGGCGCAGCAGCGGGGCGAAGAGCTCGGCCGCCAGGGCGTCCGTGGCGCGGCGCGGGGGGAGGGCCATCGCGGCCGAAAGGGCCCCGGCCGGCGCGCGTTGTCAATCGACCACCGTGGTGACGGATCCACCGCGGCACTGTTGCCACCCGCGCGGCTTTGGAGGTTGAATCGCCGTCGCCATGGGAACGGCGCGCCGAAAGAACTGCGCGGGGTTGCTGCTCGCCCTCCTCGGGGCGGCGGGCTGCGACGCCGACACCTCTGCGACCAAGGCGCCCGCGATCGTCGACTTCGAGTCCGACGTCCCGCCGAGCGACGCCCCGCCGATCGTCGACCCCGACGACGCCCCGGTGACCGCGGCCCCGGAGCGCTGCGGCCGCGCCTACTGCGGGCGCGAGCTGCCCTCGTCGGCCGCGATGGCGGCGGTGGGCGACGCCGACGGCGACGGGCACCTCGACCTGCTGATCGGCGACGCGGGCCGCGACGCCCGCGGGCTCGGCACGGTGACCCTGCTGCGCGGGCGCGGCGACGGCAGCTTCGTCGAGCGCACCGCGGCCAGCGGCCTCGCCGGCTACGGCGCGTGGGCGGCGCACTTCGCCGACCTCGACAACGACGGCGACGCCGACCTCGTGATGGCCGGGCGCCCGCCCGCGATGCGCGGCGAGGCGGGCGAGCGCGGCGCGGTGCTGGTCTTCGACAACGACGGGCGCGGCCGCTTCACCGACCGCAGCGCGGGGCGGGTGCCGGCGCTCGACGCGCCCGGGGTTCCGCTGGCGCTCGACGTGGCCGACCTCGACCTCGACGGGCGCCTCGACCTCGTGGTCGGCCGCGCGGGCGTCGACCGCCGCGCCGACTACGCCCCGTCGGTGCTGCTCGCCGGCGCCGACGGGCGGTACCGCGCGCTCGCCGGGCTGCCCGCCGACCCGGGCTTCGCCTGGGTGGTGCTCGCGACCGACTACGACCAGGACGGCCGCCCCGACCTGCTGCTGCCGCGCGACGCCTTCGGGGCCTTCGCCGCGACCGAGCGCCCGACCGACGCCGTCCCCTGCGACGAAGACCCGGGCATGGGCCACACCGTCGCCGGCTGGATCAACGGCGCGCTGCGCAACACGGCCGCGGGCTTCGCGCGGGCGCCGATGCACCCGGCCTTCGACACGCCGCTGCTCTCGCCGATGGGCGTCGCCGCGGGCGACTTCGACCGCGACGGGCGCCCCGACTACTACTTCACCAACGCGGGCTCACCGCTGCTGCTGGTGGCCCGCGCGGGCGGCGGCTTCGACGACCGCACCGCGGCCGCCGGGCTCGCGCTCGACACGGCGCGCGAGGAGGGCGGCGCGGAGAAGGCCATCCCGGTGGGCTGGTCGCCCCTCGCGCGCGACCTCGACCGCGACGGGCGCCTCGACCTGCTGGTGACCTTCGGGGTGATCCCGGTCTCGCGCGCGGGCGCGGCCAACACGGTGTACCTCCAGGGCGACGGGCTGCGCTTCACCGCCGAGCGCGACACGGGCTTCGAGCTGCCCGGGGCGTGGTCGTCGCTGGCCGCTGGCGACTTCGACGAGGACGGCGACGAGGACCTCGTCGTGGGCTCGCAGAGCGTGCTCCTGCGCGGGTGCGACCGCGTGGGGGCGGGGCGCTTCCTGCGCAACGACCGCGACCTCGCGGACCGCCACTGGCTGCGCGTTCGCCTCGTCGGCACGACCTCGAACCGCGACGCCCTCGGGGCGACGGTGACCGCCACGCTGGCCGACGGCACGGTGCTCTACCGCGAGGTGTCGCGCGCCGGCGCGACCATGGCGTCGAGCGACCCGACGGTCGATCTGGGCCTCGGCGCGGCGACCGCGGTGGCCTCGCTGGTGGTGCGCTGGCCGGGCGGGGGCACGCAGCGCCTCGCCGACGTGCCGGCCGACCGACGCATCGTCGTCACCGAGGCGCGGCAGGCCCGCGATTGACGCGGGCCGGGCCGGGGGCGGAACATCGCCCCCGGTGAGCACCGACCCGACCGCCCCCGAAGACTCGGTGACCGACCGCATCGCGCGCGCCGACGAGCGGCTGCATTTGTCGATCGGCGCGGTGTGCAACAACAACTGCGTCTTCTGCATGGAGGAGGACCGCGAGGGCCGCTACGTCAACAACTCCGCCATGACGCGCGAGCGCGTGCGGTGGATCCTCGAGCGCCACCGCGGCGCCGAGGAGGCGTGCTTCACCTCCGGCGAGCCCACCACGCGCCCCGAGCTGCCGGAGTTCGTCGCCTGGGCCCGCGAGCTCGGCTACGCGCGCATCAGCGTCATGACCAACGGCCGCCGGCTCAGCCAGATGCCCTACGCCGCCGGCCTCGCGCGCGCCGGCATGAACCGCTTCTACGTCTCCATCCACGGGCACACGAAGCGCCTCCACGAGGGGCTCACCCGCACGCCCGACAGCTTCGAGCAGACCGTCGCCGGCCTCGACACCCTCGCGAAGCTCAAGCGCTTCGGCGTCGAGGTGCACACCTCCACCGTGCTCACCGACCGCAACCTCCCCATGCTCGGCGAGATCTACGCGTTCCTGCGCGGGCGCGGGGTCGACCAGGTGGTGTTCAACGTGATGCAGGCCAACGGCCGCGCGAACACCTTCTTCGACCAGATCTTCCCGCCGTACGCCGAGATCGCCGCGCAGTTCGGGCGCTTCCTCAAGGAGTGCGGCGAGGCCCGCCCGGCGGCCTTCCTGGTCGACATCCCGCTCTGCGTCACCGAGGCGATCCCCGACTTCCACCGCGGCTTCGTCGAGCGCCACAGCCACTACGACGTCGAGGAGAGCGCCGTGCTCGACGGGGTCGACGCGGCCGCCCGCGCGGTCGAGAGCCACGGCCGCCGCCTCGTCGTGCTCACCCGCGAAGACCTCGACCGCGCCACCCGCACCAAGCGCGACGAGTGCCGCGAGTGCCGCCACGACCGCGCCTGCGAGGGCGTCTGGAACAACTACGTCCGCCGCCGCGGCTGGGGCGAGTTCACCCCCGTCGGTAAGATCGCCTGACGCGCCGGTCGGCCGCCCTCGCCGCCCTCGCCGCCCTCGCCGCGGCCTGCGGCGGCGACCCCCCCGACGCGGGCGCCCCCGACGCCGGGGCGACGGCGG
>JAQBQI010000410.1 GCA_028287085.1 Myxococcaceae bacterium | reverse complement strand
CTCCGCGGAGATCGTCTGAGCGATGGCCTCAGCGCGCTGGTCGGCGAGCGTCGCAGCCTCCAGCAGGATCCGCATCCGCTCGTGCCCCGGAGTGTTGCGCCACACCTTGGCGCCCGCCACCGCCGCGGTCAGCGCCGCGTCGAGGGCGGCGCGCGCGTCGGTCGGCGAGAAGCCCGTGGCGCCGGCGTAGAGCTCGGGCATCGCGCCCAGCACCGTCAGCGGAACCCGCTCGGTGTAGCCCAGCGCGTCGGCCATGCGCTGCATCGCGCCGAGCACCGCGCGCGCCCTCGCCTCGTCGAAGGAGTGCCCGCCCCCCGCGGCCCCCTCGAGGTGCCCGCTCAGGTCGACCCGCCCCCGCGCCAGGTGCGCGCGCACCCGCTGCTCGAGGAAGACGCTGTGCTCGGTGAGCTCGCGCGGGAGGCGCACGCGCACGTCGAGGTAGCGGTGGTTGACCGCGCGCAGCTCGAGCGAGACGCGCAGCCCGCCGAGGGCGGCCTCACCGGCGCCGAAGCCCGTCATGCTCCGCACGGGAGTGCCCCTCGGTCTCCGCGGTCGCCTACGCGCCGACCGGGTTCGCGCGGTACCAGTCGATGGCCTTCTTCAGGCCGGCGCGCAGGTCGAAGAGCACCTCGTAGCCGAGCAGCGCCCGCGCCGCCGAGATGTCGGCCAGCGAGTCGCGCACGTCGCCCGCGCGGCCCGTCTGGTACTCGGGCTTCACGTCGGTGCCGAGCTCCTCGTTGATGAGCCCGATGAGCGCGTTGAGAGACACGCGCGCGCCGCAGGCCACGTTGACGACCTCGCCCCGCGTCGTGGCCTTCGCCGCGAGCAGGTTGGCGCTCACGGTGTTCTCGATGAAGCAGAAGTCGCGCGTCTGCTCGCCGTCGCCGAAGATGATCGGGCGGTTGCCCGCCAGGATGGTCGTCACGAAGCGCGGGATCACCGCGGCGTACTCGCTCTTCGGGTCTTGCCGCGGGCCGAAGACGTTGAAGTAGCGCAGCGAGACGGTCTCGAAGCCGTACAGCTTGCCGAAGACCGAGACGTACTGCTCGCCCGCGAGCTTGCTGATGGCGTAGGGGCTCATCGGCCGCGGGGTCATCGTCTCGACCTTGGGGAGCGTCGGCGTGTCGCCGTAGGCGCTCGAGCTCGCGGCGTAGACCAGCTTGCGCACGCCCGCGAGGCGCGCCGCGTTGAGCACCGCGACGGTGCCGCCCACGTTGGCGCGGTTGCTCGCCACCGGGTCGGCCACGCTGCGCGACACGCTCGGGATCGCCGCCTCGTGGAAGACCAGCTCGACCCCGTGCACCGCCCGCGCGATGGCCTCCGGGTCGCAGATGTCGGCCTCGATGAAGTCGACCCGGTTCTTCACCCGGTCGATGTTCTCGCGCTTGCCCGTCGACAGATTGTCGATCACCCGCACCTCGGCGTTCTGCGCGAGCAGAGCGTCGATGAGGTGACCGCCGATGAAGCCCGCCCCGCCCGTGACCAGCACCTTCACGCGAAACCTCCCCCCGGTTACTTCTTCGGCGCGAAGAGCGCCGCGAGCTTCGACTTGGCCTTGAGCTCACCCTCGTTGCTGCCCGGCTCGCCGTTCTTGAACGTGAAGAACGAGCAGAAGTTCGCGGCCTCGCGGTCGGGGATGTACTCGGTGATCTTCTCGCGGCACTGGTTGTGCGCGCTCACGTCCCAGAACTCGCAGTTCTTGCAGCACTGGAGATCGGCGCCGCAGTGCGGGCACTGGTCGCGCCGGCCCATCTTCACCTCGAAGACGAGCTCGTTCTTGCACTTGTGGCAGAAGTGCTTCTTCTCTTCGACCTTCGGGATCCACATGGCGGGGGCTCTTTGGTTCTTCGGGTCAGGTGATGCCGCGACGGCGCTTCACCTGCTCCGTCACGCGTTGATACTCGACCTCCCAGGTGCGGGTGCCCTCCTGGAGGTTCTTGATCTGGTCGCGGACTTCCTTGTCCAGCTCCTCGTCGGCCGCCATGTGCCGCTCGAGCACCTTCTTGGCCTTGCGCCGGATGACGTCGTCCTCGGAGAAGATCTCGTCGACGTGCGACGACCGCATCAGCATGACGATGATCTGGTTCAGGATGAACGAGATCGCATCCCCCCCGAGGCCGATGTTCTTCGCCTCGGCCATGGTCTTCTTGACCCGGGCGATGTCCTCGCGGCCGCCGCCCACCTGCTCGACCCGGTCCTTGGCCTTCTCGGTGAGGTCGCGCTCCATGCGCAGGTACTCGCGCAGCACGGCCTCGATGTCGGCCTCGACCTCGCGCGCGCTCGTCACCTCGATGTCTTTTTCGGCGGTGAGGACCCGCACGATGTCCATCGCGATGACCGGTACCTTGCTGGAATAGAGCTTCATGCAGCCGAAATCGTATGCCCCGCAGCCCCGCCGGGTGTCAACGCACGAGTGCGCGCCGGGGGTCGACGGCTCACGGATTCGTCGCCGGCGCCGTGTCGAGCGCCGCCACCCGCTGCCGCAGCCGGCGCAGCAGCTCGGGGAAACCGCGGTCGCGCACGATGCGGGTGTACCCGTCGCGGTACGACTGCACCAGCGACGAGCGGTTGGTCACGATGTCGTAGACGACCCAGTCGGCGCCGCGGCGGCGCAGGTGGTAGTCGATGGTGACGGGCTCGCTGCGCGCGCTGGTGCGCGAGCGCGCCGTGGTGGGCACCACCGCGCCCCCGTCGGCGGCCGTCGCGGCGGCGCCGTAGGTCACGGCCCAGTTGAGGGTCGACTCGAGGTTGCGGCGGTAGTTGCGCTCGATGAGCTGCCGTAGAAGCGAGACGAACTCCGCCTGGTCGGCGGGCGTCTGCTGGGCGAAGTAGGGGTCGAGCGCGCGCCGGCCGAGCTCTTCGATGTCGAGCATGCCGTTGAGGATGCGCGCCACCTGGGCGTCGCGGACCGCGGTCGCCGCCGCGCCCGCGTCGCTGCCCTGCGACAGCAGCCGGCTG
>JAQBQI010000378.1 GCA_028287085.1 Myxococcaceae bacterium | reverse complement strand
GCTGCGCGTGGGCCGGACGGCGCCGGCCCCGGACGACGCGGCGGCGACCTGCCTGGTGCTCGACCCGACGGGCGCGCCGGTGTGCGTCGCGGCCGCGAGCGAGGGCCGGCTGCGGGTGCTGCGAGGGATCTCCGCCACGAAGCCAAGTTGCTAGGCATTCCGGAGACGGAATCGGTTACGATGCTCCAGGAACAGGAGCGAAGTTGCCGCGATGCTGACGCTGAACGTGACGGAGAAGGGGGGAACGCCCAAGCGGATGGAGTTCGACAAGGACGAGGTCACCGTGGGCCGCGTCCCTGGCAACGACATCGTTCTGCCGAAGGGCAACGTCTCCAAGCGTCACTCGCAGGTGTTCTGCCGCGAGGGGCGCTTCTTCGTGGCCGACCTGAAGAGCACCAACGGCACGTACCTGAACGGCCGTCGCATCACGACGCCGTCGGTGATCCGCCCCGGCGACAAGATCTACATCGGTGACTTCGTCGTCACGGTCGACATGGGCGACCTGGCGGGCGCGATGGACGACGCCGGCGACGACGGAGCGCAGGAGCCCGACGCCGGCGCGCCCGCGGCCGACGACGGCGGCTACGACGACTCGCCCGAGACGCCTGAGCCCCAGCGCGCCGGCGGCTTCGGTCCGCCGCCGCTCGGCGGCCGCCCCGGGCCCGGAGCTCCCCCCGCGATGGGACGCCCTTCGTCGCCCAACCCGATGTCGTCGCCGTCGCCGATGGGCGGCTCGCCCGAGCCGCGCCAGACGAGCCCGCTGGCGCCCGCGGGCGGTCCGCCCCGTAGCACCGTGATGGGTCCGGGAAGCCCGGGCGCAGGGCCGATGGGTGGTGGCGGTCCCCCGCCGCTGCGCCCCGGCTCCGGCGGCCCGATGCCGCCGATCGGAGGACGCGGCCCGTCGATGCCGATGGAGTCCCCGATGGGCGGTCCCCCGATGGGCTCCCCAATGGGCGGCCCTCCCATGGGAGCTCCTCCGATGAGTGGCTCTCCGATGGGCGGTCCTCCGATGGGCGTCCCTCCGATGGGTGGCTCCCCGATGGGCGGCCCCCCGATGGGTGGCTCTCCGATGGGCGGTATGGGCCCGGCACCGTCGCTCGGCGGCCCTCCTCCGTCGATGGGATCGGCGCCGTCGCTGGGTGGCCCGCCGCCCTCCTTCGGCGGCCCTCCTCCGTCGCTCGGTGGCCCTCCTCCGTCGCTCGGCGGTCCGCCGCCGTCGCTGGGCGGTCCGCCCCCGTCGCTCGGTGGTCCGCCGCCGTCGCTCGGTGGTCCGCCGCCGTCGCTCGGTGGCCCGCCCGCCGGCTACGGCGCGCCGCCTCCGTCCTTCGGTGGACCGGCTCCGTCCTTCCCCTCGCAGGGGATGTCTCCGATGAGCACGCCGCTCGCGCCGCCGGTGAACATGCCGACGGCCGCCGAGATGCCCCAGCGGGAGGTGATCCCGATGGCGCCCAACCTCGACGAGCCGACGCGGCAGCCCGACGTCGCGGCCGCCGTCGCGATGTCGCGCCCGCTCGAGCCCGCGTCCATCCCGAGCGGCGCCCCGGTCTCGCACGCGTCGCCGATGCCCGCCGTCCGCGCGGCCTCGCGCCCCAGCGCGCACGGCGGCGACGAGTACCAGGAGCTGCTCGCCCAGGTCGTGCGCGGCGCCCGCAGCCGCGGCGCCGAGTCGGCCATCGGCGACGAGGTCGCGCGCGCCCGCCTGCGGCCCACCGTCGAGCAGGCCGCGCGCAGCCTGCCCAACCTCCCCAACGGCGTGACGCCCGAGCGCCTCACCCGCGACGCCCTCGCCGAGATCGCCGGCGCCGGCCCCTTCGACACCCTCATCGAAGACGGCGAGATCACCACGATCATCGTCGAGTCGACGGGCGTCGTCTCCGTCGGCCGCAGCGGCGTCGTGGGCCCCTCGGGCTACTGCTTCTCGTCGTCGGCCGCCGCCGTCGAGGGCATCGACCGGCTGCTCCGCTCGCACGGCATCGACCGCGGCGGGCGCTCGTCCGTCGACGCCACGCTCCGCGACGGGGCGCGCCTCGTGGCGGTGTTTCCGCCCGTCGCCATCAACGGGCCGGTGGCCTCGGTCGAGCGCGCGCCCGCCCGCGCCACGACGCTCAACGACCTCGCGGCGCGCGGCGCGCTCTCGCCCAACGCGCTGCCGCTCATCCACCACGCGCTGCAGTCGCGGCGCAACGTGCTCGTCGTCGGCGGCGCCGGCTCCGGCCGCACCACCCTCGTCTCCGCGCTGCTCTCGGCGGTGCCCGCGACCGACCGCGTCGCCATCGTCGAGGCGCGCGACGAGCTCGGCCGCGTGCGCCGCGACGCCGCGGTGCTCCACGCCGACGGCGACAGCGCGGCGGCCGTCGACGCCGCCGTGCGCATGCGCACCCACCGCCTGGTCTTCGGCGACCTCACGCCCGCCGCCGCGCGCGCCGTGCTCCACCGCCTCGTGACCGGCGCCGAGGGCATCCTCGCGGTGGTCGACGCGCCCGGCGCCCACGCCGGCCTCCTCCGCGTCGCGGGCGAGGGCGCCACCGGCTCGTGGATCACCCCCGCGCAGGCCCTCGCGCGCCTCGCCGCGTCGCGCCCGCTCGTCATCGAGACCTCGCGTCTCGGCGACGGCACCTGCCGCGTCGTCGGCATCTCCGAGGCCCGGCCCGCGGGCGACGGGGTGCACCTCGAGTCGCTCTTCGGGCTGCGCATCGACGGCGTCGACGCGCAGGGCTCGGTCGCCGCGCAGCTCGTCCCCACGGGCGCCGCGCCCAGCTTCTAGTCCGCGTCGCCGCGGCGGTTGCCGCTGCGGAGGGCGCGTGACAACCTCGCGTCCACCCCATGCTGAAGCGCCTGATCATCGGAATCTTGAAGGGCCTCATCCTCGGTGGGGGGGCCGCCGTCGCGCTCTATCTCGTCGCGCACGTCGGGAGCGTCAGCGGCTTCTTCGGGTACATGCTCTACGGCGTCCTCGGCGCGATCACCGGCGTCGTCGCGGGCAAGGCGCTGTGGAAGCCGGGCGCGTGGATCGAGGCCTTACTCCGCGGTGTATTCGGCATCGCGGTCGGCTGCGGCCTCTACGCCCTCGGCGCGGTCGTGCTCACGGGCTCCGCGATCGACTTCTCCGGCCTGCTCGGGAGCCTCCCCGCGGGGTCGGCCGCGGCGAGCAAGCTCTACCAGCAGCCCCTGGTGATGGCGCCCTTGTTCGCGACCCTCTACGCCTCGCTCATCGAGCTCGACAACGACGGCAAGGGCGACGACGCGGCCTCGACGAAGGTGCGCGTGGCCCGCCTCGAAGACATCGACGTGGGCGAAGACGAGGCCGAGGCGCCCGCGAAGCCCGCCGCCAAGGGCGCCCGGCGGTAGAGCTCCCGCCCTAATTCGCCCGTCTCCGATCAAGTTTTGACCCGCGAGACGCGCGGATGCTTGAATGGCTTGGATCAGCGTCAACCCGCGACGCTGCTTCAAGGAACGCGGATGGCCGAAGGCAACTATCTCGTCGGCGTCGACATCGGTTCGAGCTCCATCAAGGTCTGTCAGCTCAAGGACGTGCGCGGCAAGCGCACGCTGGTGCGCTTCGGGTACCACCCGCTGCCGCCGCAGACGATCGTCGATGGGCACGTCATGAACACGGCGGCGGTGCTCGAGGGGCTCAACACCCTCTTCACGCAGCTCAAGATCAAGCGCCGTGAGGTGGCGCTCGCGGTGTCGGGTCACGCGGTGATCATCAAGCGCATCACGCTCCCGCTCATGAGCCCCGCCGAGCTCGACGAGCAGATCGACTGGGAGGCCGAGCAGCAGATCCCGTACGACATCAAGGACGTGCAGATCGACTACGAGGTGCTCCGCAGCCGCAGCGAGCAGGGGCAGATGGACGTGCTCCTCGTGGCGGCCAAGAAGGACGAGATCAACGACACCGCGCAGGTCGCCCGCGAGGCGAAGCTGAAGCCCATGGTGATCGACGTCGACGCCTTCACCGTGCAGAACACCTTCGAGGTGAACTACGGGCTGCCGAAGGAGGGCACCATCGCGCTGATCAACATCGGCGCGACGCTGACCACCATCAACATCCTGTCGGCGGGCATCCCGGCCTTCACGCGCAACATCATCAACGGCGGCAACGCGATCACCGAGGAGATCCAGAAGCGCCTCGGCATCTCGTACGAGGAGGCCGAGACCTACAAGACCGGCGCGGTGATGCAGGGCGCGTCGACGGGCCGCTCGGTGGTGCCCAACGAGGTGCCGCAGATCGTCCGGCAGGTGTGCGAGGGGCTGAGCGGCGAGATCCTGCGCTCGCTCGACTTCTACCTGGCGACCAGCGGCGAGCGCGAGATCTCGCGCATCTACATCTCCGGCGGCACGGCGAACATCCCCGAGGTGGGCGCCGCGATCGAGCGACGCACGAAGGCCCCCGTCGAGCTGCTCGATCCCTTCCGGGACATCGCCGTCGACCTCAAGGAGGTCAACGGCGACCTGCTGAACCTGCACCGCGCGCAGGTGGCCGTGGCCATCGGGCTGGCCCTGCGCAAGGACCGCGAGAAGGCGTAGAGGGACCGAGACGATGCTCAAGATCAACCTATTGCCAGACGAAAAGGGGCGCCGCGCACAGCCGGGATTCGGCGGCGGCGTCCCCAACCTGCTCCTCGTCGGCGTCATCGGTTCGCTGGTGCTGCTGCTGAGCGGGCTCTTCCTGTTCCACACGGCGCAGGCCGGCGAGGTCGACGCGATCCGCAACGCGAACATCCGGACGCAGAGCGAGATCGACGCGATCAAGGGCCGCGTCGCGGACCACCAGAAGATCCTCGACGAGCTCGCCGAGATCCACCGCCGCGAGGAGGCGATCCAGCAGCTGCAGGCGGCCCGCACGGGCCCCACCTCCATGCTGCTGGAGATCTCGCACATCCTGTCGGCGGGCGGCGCGCCGACGGCCGACCCCACCGTCGTGGAGAACCTCCGCGCGCGCGGCCTCCGCGACCAGCTCTGGAGCACGACCTGGGACACCAAGCGGCTCTGGCTGACGAGCTTCGACGAGGAGAACCGCACGGTGAAGATCCAGGGCGAGGGCCGCACCGCCGACGACGTTGGCGAGGCGATGCGGAGGATGCAGCTGAGCCTGTACTTCCAGAACGTGCGGCTCGAGCGCGCGGCGGCGGCCACGGCGACCAACGGTCTGCCGGTGCAGCAGTTCACCATCAGCGCGAGGGTGAGGTACTGACATGGCGGCCAAGAAGAGCGGCGGCCTCAGCCTCGGCGGGGTCAACCAGACCGTGGTCCTGGTGGTCATCTGGGTCATCGCCGTGATCGGCGTGCTCGCGGGTTATTACTTCCTCTTGTATGACCCGCTGGCGCAGGACAAGGCGCAGCAGGAGGCGCGGCGCACCGAGCTGGCCGCCTCGCGGGTGCGCGAGGAGACGAACCTCCGGCGCTACAACACCGACGTCGCCGAGCTGGCGCGCGCGCGGGTGCACGCGCAGTCGCTGGAGTCGGTTCTCCCGAACGACCCCGACATCCCCGGCTTCATGCGCAGCATCAACGCGCTGGCCGAGGCGAGCGGGCTCGCCATCCGGCTGATCCAGCCGGTCGACGAGCGCGTCGAGCGCTACTTCGCGCGCATCCCGGTGCAGATGCAGGTGGGCGGCACCTACCTGGCACTCGCGCGCTTCTTCCACTCGGTCTCGCAGCTCCCGCGCGTCATCAACATGGAGAACATCAAGCTGCAGACGCCGTTGGAGGATCCGAACACGCACGAGATGGTGCTCAGCGCGACCCTCCTGGCGACGACCTTCCGGGGCGTCCCGACCTCGACCGCGGCCGGCGCGGCCCCCGCCGCCGGCGCCGCTGGAGGTGCGCGATGAACCGCTGGCAACGACGCTCGACCTGGGCGCTGGCGATCGCGCTCGGCGCGGCCGGGTGTGAAGACCCGCCCGCCCCGGCGCCCCCGGCGGCCCCGGCGGTCAACAGCACGGCGCGCACGGGCGCCAACACCGCCAACCGGCGCAACGCGCCGGGGCAGGGCAACGACGCGGGCGCGCCGCCGCCCATCCCGGTGACCGACCAGTCCTTCGTCGAGAGCATCGCGGTGCGCGACCCCTTCCGCCGCTTCAGCAACCGCATCGACATCATCACGACGACGGACTCCCGCGCCGTGGTGCTGCCGCGCTTCTCGCTCGACGAGCTGCGCCTGGTGGCCGTGGTGCTCGGCACCGACAGCCCCTACGCGATGGTGAAGGACCCGACCAACGCCGGCACCATCCTGCGGCGCGGCATGTACGTCGGGCGGCAGGAGATCATCCGCTCCAACGTCGAGGGCCGCACCGACTATGCCGTGCACTGGCGCGTCGCGCGCATCTCCCCGGCCCGGCTCCGGCGCGCGCCCGACGGCGCGCTCGCGGAGATTCCCGCGGAGGTGGTCTTCGAGCGCGAAGACCCGCTGAACCCCAACGCGCAGGTGGTCGAGCGCGCGGTGGCGATGGCGTCGCAGGGCGTCTCGAGCACGCAGTCGCAGCCGCCGCCCTCGGTCGGCTCGGCGCTCGGGATGCCCATCCCGGGCTTCGGCGGTCCGTCGCCGAGCTTCCTGCCGTCGAACGTGCCGTCGGGCGCCCAGGGGCCGTCGCGGCCCGGCACCACCACGACGACGACGGGCGGCGGGCAGAACGGCGCGCCCACCACGACCACCACGGTGATCGTGCAGACGCCGCCCTCGGCCGGCCCGTCGGGGCCGACGGTGGTCCCGCTCCCGAGCACGCCTCCGCCCGTCGTGACGACGGGCGGCGAGTCGCCGCTGCGCTGAACGCTCCTCCCGCCCTCGGCCGCCAACACCCCGCCCGATGCCCCGACCGCGCTCGATTCGCTCCCCGGTTCAACCGGGGGAGGGGGAGCTCCGTCGGGGAGCGGCAGGGGGAGGGGAGAGCTCCGCGCATCGGTCATGTGAAGCGAGAAATTTTGTACGAAATGCGGGAACGCCCGCCGCCCTCCGTTACCGTCAGGGCGAAACCCTAGTGAGGTCCTGGATGAACCGGCTCCGTCCTTTGCGGTCTGATGGCCCCCGGCACGCACACGCGCTTCCGTGGCGCTTCGCCGGACCCTTGTTGCTACTCGTCGCCGCGCTCGTTGCGCCGCGAACGTCGTCCGCGCAGATGCTGCCGTCGGACGACCCACCCCCGACCCGGGCGCCGACGCGGGTCGTGGCGCGCGAGTCCGCCGAGGTCGTCGCCGCCGCGCGCGCCGACGAGGCCGGCTTCCTCTCGACGGTGCCGATGCAGATCAACGGCGCGCGCGGGCAGACCGCGGGCACCGGGCGGCGCATCGACATCGACCTGCGCGACGCCGACATCCACAACGTGCTGCGCCTCCTCGCGGAGGTCGGCAACGTCAACATCGTCACCTCCGACGACGTCACCGGCAACGTCACCATCCGCATGCACAACGTCCCCTGGGACCGCGCGCTGGAGGTGATCCTCGCCGCCCGCTCGCTCGGCATGCAGCGCGACGGCAACATCATCCGCATCGCGCCCCAGTCGGTGCTCGACAAGGAGCGCGAGCTCGCGATCGAGCGCGCCAAGCAGAACGTCGCCCTCGAGCCGCTCGAGACGCGGCTCATCCCGGTGAGCTACGCGCTCGGCGGCGAGGTCGCCCCCCGCGCCCGCGAGCTGCTCACCACCCGCGGCACCCTGTCGGTCGACGAGCGCACCAACATGCTCATCGTCCGCGACGTGACGGGCTCGCTCAACCAGGTCGAGCAGCTCGTTCGCTCGCTCGACACGCAGACCCCGCAGGTGCTCGTCGAGGCGCGCATCGTCGAGGCCACGAGCACCTTCTCGCGCGACGTCGGCATCCAGTGGGGCGGCGACCTCGGCTTCCTCGCCGCCACCGGCAACCCCACCGGGCTGACCTTCCCGAGCGACGTCTCGGTCACCGGCGGCGCCAGCGACCCGAACTCCCCCACGGGTGGTCTCTCGTCGACCCAGCAGCGCGTCGCCAACCCCAACTTCGCCGTGAACCTCCCGGCGGCGGCGGGCGGCGGGGCCGGCGGCGCCCTCGGCTTCACCCTCGGGTCGATCGGCCACGGCCTCAACCTCAACGTGCGCCTCTCGGCCGCGGAGAGCACCGGCGTGCTGCGCATCGTGAGCTCGCCGCGCATCCTCACCCTCGACAACCGCGAGGCGACCATCGCGCAGGGCACGCTCATCCCGTACTCGCAGGTGAGCGCGGCGGGCATCCAGACGGCCTTCCAGGAGGCCAAGCTGCAGCTGCGCGTGCGGCCGCACGTCACCGCCGACGGGTCGATCTCCCTGCACGTACGCGTCAACCGCGACGAGCCGGACTTCAACAACACCGGCGCCCGCGGCGACCCCACGATCCTCCGCCGCGAGGCCGAGACCGACCTGCTCATCCAGGACGGTCGCACCGCGGTCATCGGCGGCATCTACACCCGCAACACCGGCCGCAACGTCGAAGGCGTGCCCCTGCTCGGCGACATCCCGATCCTCGGCGCCCTCTTCCAGCGCCGCCGCCAGAGCGACCGCCGCACCGAGCTGCTGATCTTCATCACGCCGCGCATCGTGAACCGCGCCGAGTCCCTCGGCCGCTGATCCGCCCCGCCCGTTGACGCCGCGCCCGCGGCGGCCTCTAAGTTCCCCCCCGACACCCCCATGACGCACCTCCGCTGGTCCACCGCGGGCGAGTCGCACGGGCCCGCGCTCACCGCGCTGCTCGACGGCGTGCCCGCCGGCCTCGCGCTCCTCGCCGAGCACATCGACCGCGACCTCGCGCGGCGCCAGCGCGGCTACGGCCGCGGCGGGCGCATGAAGATCGAGCGCGACGCGGTCGCCATCGAGGCCGGCGTGCGCGGCGGCGAGACGCTCGGCTCGCCCGTCGCGCTGCGCGTGGTCAACCGCGACTTCGCCAACTGGGAGGGGCGCATGGGCGCGGCGCCCTTCGCCGTCGCCCCCGAAGCGCTCACCACCCCGCGGCCGGGCCACGCCGACCTCGCGGGCGCGCTGAAGTTCGACCGCGCCGACGTGCGCGACGTGCTCGAGCGGGCGAGCGCGCGAGAGACGACCGCGCGCGTGGCCGCCGGGGCGGTGGCGCGGCGGCTCCTCGCCGAGTGCGGCGTGGCGGTGCGCTCGCGGGTGCTCTCGATCGGACCGCTGCGCGACGGGGGCGCGGCCGACCCGCGCGCGTGGGTGCCCGAGGGCGAGCTCGCCGGCCGCGTCGAGGCCTCGTCGCTCCGCGTGCTCGACGGCGCGGTCGAGGAGGCCATGCGCGCGGAGATCCTGGCGGCGTCGCACGCGGGCGACACCCTCGGCGGGGTCGTCGAGGTCGTCGCGGTGGGCGTCGTCCCGGGCCTCGGCAGCTACACCCAGTGGGACCGCCGCCTCGACGGGCGGCTCGCGCAGGCGGCGATGTCCGTGCAGGCGATCAAGGCCGTCGAGATCGGCGACGGCTGGGCCGCGGCGTCGGCGCGGGGCTCGGCCGTGCACGACGCCATCGCGCTGCGCGACGGGGCCTTCGTGCGCGCGACGAACCGCGCGGGGGGCCTGGAGGGCGGCGTGACCAACGGCGAGCCGCTGGTGGTGCGCGCCGCGATGAAGCCGATCTCGACGCTGCGCCGGCCGCTGGGCTCGGTCGACCTCGCGACGGGCGAGGCCTCGCCGGCGAACACCGAGCGCAGCGACGTGTGCGCGGTGCCCGCGGCGGGCGTGGTGCTCGAGGCGATGGTCTGCCTCGCGCTCGCCGACGCGCTGCTGGAGAAGTTCGGCGGCGACTCGATGCGGCAGCTCCTCCGGAACCTCGACGGGTACCGTGACGGCCTCGTCCGACGCTGACGGCGCCGCGCTCCGCGTCGTGCTCGGCGGCCCGCCGGGCGTGGGCAAGAGCACCGTCGGGCGCGCCGCCGCGGCGGCCCTCGGGTGGCGCTTCGTCGACGTCGACGCGGGCGTCGAGCGCGAGGCCGGCGCCACCGTGGCCGAGCTCTTCGCGCGCGAGGG
>JAQBQI010000371.1 GCA_028287085.1 Myxococcaceae bacterium | reverse complement strand
GCCTCGCGCGCGGTGCAGGCGGCCAGCGCGAGGAGCGCGGCGAGGGGGGCGCGGCGCGGCACGGCGCTACGGCTTCGGGGCGAGGGCGAGCTCGATGCGGCCGAGGGAGGGGTCGGTGCGCACGACGGTGACGCGCACGGCGTCGCCGACGGCGTAGCGCCGGGTGGCCGAGCGGGCGGCGCCCCCGGAGGGCTCGACGGTGTAGGGGCCGTCGGGCAGGACGTCGAAGGCGAGGGTGCCCTCGACGAGGGTGGTGTCGATCTGCGCGACGACGCCGAAGGGGCGCACCTTCACGACGCGGGCGCTGAAGTGCTCGCCGACGTGGCGGGTCATGTAGCCCGCGACGAGCATGCGGTGGCGGTCGGTCTCGGCGCGGGCCGCGAGGCGGGCGCGGAGGTTGATGTGCCGCGCGAGCGACTCGAGCTCGGGGTCGCGCAGCGACCAGGCGCGGGTGCCGTGCAGGTACGACTTCACGAGCCGGTGCACCGCGAGGTCGGCGTAGCGCCGGATGGGCGAGGTGAAGTGGAGGTACAGCGAGGCCCCGAGCCCGAAGTGGCTCGACGGGAAGACCGTGTACCGCGCCGGCCCGAGCGAGCGCAGCAGCACGCCGCGGATGGCGGGCTCGCTCGGCGACGCGGAGATCTGGTGGTCGAAGGCGGCGAGGGCGAGGGGCGACAGGGTGTGGCCGAAGCCCGACGCGTAGCCGAAGCGCTCGGCGACGGCGCTGAGCTCGCGCACGGCGTCGGGGCCCGGCACGTCGTGCACGCGGAAGACGCCCGGCACGCCGCGCTCGGCGAGCCAGCGCGCGACGGCCTCGTTGGCGGCGACCATGCAGCGCTCGATGAGCACGTGGGCGGAGGTCGGCTGGTGCGCCTCGATGCCGGTGGCGAGGCCGGTGACGGCGTCGAGCACCACGAAGGTCTCGTCGCGGGCCACCTCGACGCCGCCGCGGCGGGTGCGGGCCATGTGCAGGCGCGCGGAGACGGTGCGCCACCACGGGGCGGCCTCGTAGACGGCCTCGAGCGCGGGCGACACGTCGCCGTGGTCGAGAAACTCCGCGACCTCGTCGTAGGTGAGCCGCGCCCACGAGCGGATGAGGCTCTCGTACACGTCGACGGCGACGACGGCGCCCTCGGGGTCGATGCGCAGCTCGGCCGTCAGGCACATGCGGTCGACGCCCGGGAGCAGCGAGATCCACTCCGACGAGAGGCCGTCGGGCAGCATCGGGATGACGCGGCCGGCGAGGTACACGCTGGTCGCGCGGGCGCGGGCGTCGAGGTCGAGGGGGCTGCCCGGCGGCACGAAGGCGCTGACGTCGGCGATGGAGACCATGAGTCGCACGGCGCCGTCCTCGTCGGCGGGCAGCACGCTGATGGCGTCGTCGATGTCGCGCGTCGAGGCGGCGTCGATGGTGACGGTGGGAACCTCCCGCAGGTCGCGGCGGCCGTTGACGGTGTGGGCGATGCCGCGGGCGCGCTCGGCCTCGGCCAGCGCCGCGGGGCCGACGACGGTGGCGATGCCGTGGCGGGCGATGACCTGCGCGAGGGTCTGCGCGTCGGGGGTCTCGGGCACGTCGACGAGCACGGCCTTCGCGCCGTCGATGCGCGCGAGCACGTGGGCCCCGGCGGCGGGCGCGGGGCCCGCGTGCACGAGCGGCCAGTCGGTGTTGGCGACCTCGCGGTCGACCTTCAGGTGGGCCACGCCGCGGTGGACGATCACGGTGCCGTAGAGCTCGGTGCGCGGGCGCTCGATGAGCTTGAGCGCCGAGGCGTTGGTGCGGCCGTCTTCGCCGACGGTGATCAGGGCCTCGACGAGGTCGTCGGCGAGGAAGGCGTTGAGCTCCGGCGGGATCACGAAGGAGCTCGCGGGGGCTTCGGTGTTCTCTTCGGTGAAGAAGCCGAAGCCGCGGGGGTGGACGCTGACGGTGCCGCGCGCGTGGCGGACGAGGGGGTCGGTCATGGGGGTGTTCTTTCGAGGGCGGCGGAGAGCTTGCCGTGGATGCCGCCGAAGGCGCCGTTGGAGAGCACCGCGACGGTGTCCCCGGGGCGGGCGACGGCGGCGACGCGCGCGACGATCTCGTCGACGCTCGCGGGGCCCGGCGTGAAGGTCTCGGCGCGGCCGCCGCGCGCCGTGATGTCGGCCACGATGGCCGGGATGTCGAGGCGGTCTTCGGCGGGAATGTCGGTGCGCCCGACGGGCGCGATGAGGGCGAGGTCGGCGGCGGCGAAGGCCGCGGGGTACTCGTGCTGGTGGGTGCGCCGGCAGGCGGTGGCGCTGCGCGGCTCGAAGACGGCGATGAGCTTGCCGTCGGGGTGGTGCCCGCGCATGGCGCGCAGCGTCTGGTCGACGGCCGTGGGGTGGTGGGCGAAGTCGTCGTAGATGCGCACCCCGCCGGCGGTGGCGACGAGCTCCTGGCGGCGCTTGACGCCCTTGAAGTCGCGCAGCGCCTTGGCCATCGCCGGGATGGGGAGGCTCATCCCCTCGGCGAGCAGGGCCATCGCGGCGACGACGTTGCGGAGGTTGTGCTCGCCCATGAGCGGAGAGAAGAAGCGCCCCGCGAAGGAGCCCCCGATGAAGAGCTCGAAGGGCTGCGCCCCGCCGCTCGGCGCGATGGGGGCGGCGGTCCAGGTCGGAGTGACGCCGTCGGGGAGGGCGTCGTGGCTGAGCGAGTACAGCACCGTGCGCGCGCTGCTGCGCTTCGCGATGGCGACGACCTCGGGGTCGCGCGCGTGGGCGACGAGCACGCCTTCGGGCGCGATGCGCGACGCGAAGCCGATGAAGGCGTCGCGGTACGAGTCGGCCGTCGGGTAGATGTCGACGTGGTCGTGTTCGAGCGAGGTGACGATCGCGCCCCACGGCCGGTAGGCCCAGAACTTCGGGGTCTTCTCGAAGAAGGCCGAGTCGTACTCGTCGCCCTCGACGACGAAGGCCCCGCCCTTGCCGAGCTGGTAGCTCGCGTCGAAGTTGCGCGCGAGGCCGCCCACGAGAAACGACGGGTCGTGCCCGCAGGCCTCGAGCAGCCACGCGACGAGCGCGGTGGTGGTGGTCTTGCCGTGCGTGCCGGCGACGACGAGCGAGCGCCGCTGCGCGAGGAAGAGCTCGCCGAGCGCCTTGGGGAAGGAGCGGTAGTTCATCCCGCCGTCGATGGCGGCGCGGGCCTCGGGGTTGTCCTTGCGGCACACGTTGCCGACGACGACGAGGTCGGGGCGGGGGTCGAGGTGCGCCGGGTTCCACCCCGTCATGGTCTCGACGCCGTAGGCCTTCAGCGCGTCGCCCATCGGGGGGTAGAAGGCCGTGTCGCTGCCGGTCACCCGGTGACCCGCGGCCTTGAGCAGGCCCGCGAAGGCGCCCATCCCGGTGCCCGCCACCCCTATCAGGTGCACATGCATGCGCGCCTCTGTCGCACGATCGCCCCGCGTCGTCGAGCGCTCTCAAACCGCCCGCGGCTCTCGTGATAGCGTCCGCGCCCCCTTCATGAAGCGCTTGTCCAACCGTGGTTCGCTGGTGGCGTTGACCCTCGCCGCGGGGCTCGCGCCCGCCCTCGCCGGCGCGCAGACCCCGCCCGGCTTCCGCGTCGACGGCGGCCCGTGGCGCCCCACCGCGGCCGTCGACTCCGACGCGCTCCCGTGGGCCGAGACCACCCTCGTCCCCGGCCACGGCCGCTGGAACGTCGGGCTCCTCGCCGAGTACGTCCGCTCGCCCCTCCAGCTCGCCGCGCCCGGCGCCGCCTCGACCCCCTTCCTCCGCGACCAGGTCTGGACCACCCTCTCGCTCCAGGTCGGGCTCGGCGCCCGCTGGGGCCTCGCGGTGCAGCTCCCGATGATGCTCTACCAGGCCTCCGGCGCGCTGCCCCCCGGCGTCGGCGAGCCCGCCTCCACCGCCGGCGGCGACGCCCGCCTGCTCCTCCGCTGGACCACCCGCGCCGAGCTCAACGCCACCGCCGGCCGCGGCGCCACCATGACCCCGGCGCAGGTCGCCCAGCAGACCCGCGAGCGCCGCGAGGGCCTCGGCCTCTCGCTCCAGCTCGCCGCCACCGTGCCGCTGAGCGACGCCACCTCGTACGCCACCGCGGGCGCCCCCACGGTGCACGCCTACGCCGTCTTCGACTACCGCCTCGCGCGCCTCTTCGGATCGTTCTCCCTCGGCTACCGCGCCCGCCTCGCCGACGGTTGGCCCTCGCAGCCCGCGCTCTGCCTCGACCCCACCTCGGGCGCCTGCCTCTTCGACCGCCCGCTGCGCGACGAGGTCACCTTCGCCCTCGCGGTGCGCGGCCCGCTCGAGGCGCTGCTGGCCGGGGTGTTCCTGCTGGCGAAGCCCGCGTGGGCGAGCGCCGCGGTGCTGTCCGGCTATTACGCCTCCACGTATCTCACGCTGGTCGGTTCGTACGACGGGCGCGACCCCTTCGGCGGCCCGACGGGCACGCCGCTCGAGCTGGGCACCGGGCTCCAGGGGGTCTTCGGCGAGTTCACGGTGTCGGCGGGCGCGGCCTTCGGGCTCACCCCCGCGCCGGGCGCGTCGGCGGTGCGCGGGGTGCTCTCGCTGCAATGGGCGCCGCGCTTCGTCGACGACGACCGCGACGGCCTGCGCGACGACCCGAGCATCGACCACTGCATCGGGCTGCGCGAGGACTTCGACGGCTTCGAGGACGGCGACGGCTGCCCCGAGGACAACGACCACGACGCGATCCCCGACGAGGAGGATCGCTGCCCGCGGGTCGACGAGGACGAGGACGGCTTCGAGGACGACGACGGCTGCCCCGACCCCGACAACGACGGCGACGGCGTGCTCGACGCGGCCGACCAGTGCCCCGACGAGTCGGCGGGCAACGCCCCCGACCGGTCGCGCCTCGGCTGCCCCGACGGCGACGTCGACCACGAC
>JAQBQI010000366.1 GCA_028287085.1 Myxococcaceae bacterium | reverse complement strand
GCCTCGCGCGGCGACCGCGAGGCGACCATCGCGGGCTACCAGCGCGCCCTCGCGCTCGACCCGCCGCCGGCCCAGCGGCAGGCGATCGCGCAGTCGCTCGCCCGCGCGCTCACCAGCATGGGGCGGGTCGAGGAAGCCAACCGCGTGCGCGCCCAGTACCTCACCACGGCCGCGGACCCGACTTCGCTCGCGGGGCAGGTTCCTTCGGTGCCGCGCACGCAGACCGGCGCGGGGATGGCCCAGCCGTCGGCGCCGCGGCCGGCCTCGGCCCGACCCGCGCGTCGCTCGAACAGCAACGCCAACTCCGACTACAACCAGTCGGGCTACTGACTCCGCCGCAGCACGGTGCCGTTGCCGAAGACCACGAGGTCGACGACGCCGCCCCGTGAGCGCCCCACCACCGGCACGATGTCCCGGGGCCAGGCCCGCGCCAGCACCGCGTCGCCGCCGCGCACCGCGTCGTGCTCGACGCGCACCTCGACGCCCTCCTCCGTGCGCACCACGAGGTCCTGCTCGACCTCCTCGACGGGCGCCTCGACCGACGCCACGCGCCACGTCACCCCGTCGCGCCCCGCCCGGTAGCGCGGCGTCGCGCCGCACAGCGTCGCGGAGAGCTCTCCGCCGCGCTCGCGAATCGACGCCACGCCCGTGAGCGTGGTGCGCCAGCGGCGCCCGCCGTCGGCCGTGATCACCACCTTGCCTCGACACGACTCACCATCGGGGCCCGCCACGAAGCCGACCCAGCGGCGCCGGTCGAGCACCGAGACCAGCTCCCACGAGAGCAACGACGCGGACCAATTCTCGCCGGCGTCGTCGGTCCACCACAGGGCCGAGCCCGCGAGCCAGTAGCTGCGGTCGTCGATGATGCCGCCGCGGAGGCCGAGGTTCGAGCGGCCCGAGCCCGACGCGCGCAGCATCCAGCGACGGCCCGAGTCGTTGCTCTCGGCCACGCCGCCGCCGACGCCGAGCAGCTGCGCGCCCCGCTCGACCAGCGCGCGCCCGCCCACCGGCGAGGAGCCCCGGTGCCAGCGCCGGCCGTCGTTGTCGCTCACCCAGGTCTGCCCGTAGAGGTCGCAGAACAAGCCGCGCTGCACCATCGGGACGCAGCCCCGCTCGACGCGCACGAGCTCGCCCTCGTCGGGCACCACCACCGGCGGCGGCCGCACCGACCGCCACGTCGCGCCCGCGTCGCGCGAGAAGGCCACCGGCAGCCGGTCGCGACGCTCGATCATCACGAAGCCCGAGGCCACGCAGCGCACCCGCACGCCGTCGCGCGGGAGTGCGCCGAGGCCCCGCGCGCGCCGCCACCCCTCGCCGCCGTCGACGCTCTCGATGAGCACCGGCGCCGCGCCCTCGCGGTCGATCGCGGCGAAGAGCACGCCGCCGCAGGACACCGCCTCGCGGTCGCCGAGGCGGGGCAGCGTCACGCGCGTGATGCCGTGGCCGAGCGACTCGGGTGCCGCCCGCTGGTCGCGCCAGCGCTCGCCGCCGTCGTCGCTGATCCACCAGCGCACCTCGGCGCCGGGCACCGCGTCGCCGTTGGGGTCGATGCCCTCGCGCGCGATGACGGCGCCCTCGTCCATCGCGAGCAGCGTCGGGTACTCGAGCGACTCGAGCAGCGCGCGCCAGCTCAGGCCGCCGTCGCTGCTCGCGCAGACCGAGCTCGTCGTCGTCGCGAAGAGCGCCCCGGCGAGCGAGCCCACCGAGGAGAAGCGCGGCGAGGCCGGCCAGCGCACGACGCGGTAGCCCGCCGCGAGCGCAGGCTCCGGCGGCGGCTCGCACGAGGTCAGCGGGGCGTGGAGCGTGCGGGGAGGCGCCTCGACGACGGGCCGCGTCGTGCGCACGGCGGGGCGCGACGACGCGCACGAGAGGGCGAGCACGAACGCCCACAGACCTGCGGTTGTGCGCGCCTCCATCCGACCGTGGTGGACCTCCCGCCCCGAGGGCGCAACGGTCACGGCACTGACCACCCGGTCGGCGCTGGTGCAGCGACGTTCGGGTGGGTTACGGTGCTCGACGGAAGCACGACCTGGTCTGGTGACGGGCCCAGTCTTCAAAACTGGTGGCGACGGTGCCTTCCGCACCGCGCGGGAGGTTCGATTCCTCTGTGCTTTCGCTACGCGCGCATCATGCCGCGCAGCGTCTCCGCCATCTGGGCGGGCGTCGGCGCGACCCTGATGCCGGCGGCCTCGAAGGCCTCCATCTTGTCGATCGCCCGGCCCTTGCCGCCGGAGATCACCGCGCCCGCGTGGCCCATGCGCTTGCCCGGCGGCGCCGTCGTGCCCGCGATGAAGCCCGCCACGGGCTTCTTCATGTTGTCCTTCACCCACTCGGCCGCGCGCTCTTCGGCCCCGCCGCCGATCTCGCCGATCATGATGACCCCTTCGGTCTGCGGGTCGTCGTTGAACAGCCGCAGCACGTCGATGAAGTCCATGCCGTTCACCGGGTCGCCGCCGATGCCGACGCAGGTGCTCTGGCCGATGCCGAGCGCCGTGAGCTGGCCCACGGCCTCGTAGGTGAGCGTGCCCGAGCGCGACACCACGCCGATCGGGCCGACCTTGTGGATGTGCCCCGGCATGATGCCGATCTTGCACAGCCCCGGCGTGATGACGCCCGGGCAGTTGGGGCCGATCAACCGCAGGTCCTTGTTGAGCCGGTGCTCGAGCGTGCGGCGCACCTTCACCATGTCCATCACCGGGATGCCCTCGGTGATGCACACGATGAGCGACACGCCCGCGTCGGCGGCCTCGAGGATCGCGTCGGCCGCGCCGGGCGGCGGGACGAAGATCACCGAGGCGTTGGCGCCCGACTGCCGCACCGCATCGGACACGGTGTTGAACACCGGGACGCTGCCCTCGAAGGTCGTGCCGCCGCCACCCGGGGTGACGCCACCGACCACCTTCGTGCCGTACGCGAGCATCTGCTTCGCGTGGAACGAGCCGAACTTGCCGGTGATGCCCTGCACCACCAGACGCGTGTTTCCGTCGACGAGGATTGCCATCGCGTGTGTCCTACTTCTGCCCGTTCACGAGGTCGGAGATCTTCTGCGCGCCGTCGAGCATCGTCGACGCCGGGGTGATCGCGAGGCCGCTCTCGGCGAGCAGCCGGCGGCCCTCCTCGACGTTGGTGCCCTCGAGCCGGACCACCAGCGGCACCTTCAGCCCGAGCGTCTTCGTGGCGTTGATCACGCCTTGCGCGATGACGTCGCACTTCATGATCCCGCCGAAGATGTTCACGAAGATGCCCTTCACCGCGGGCGACCGCAGGATGATCGAGAAGGCCTTGGTGACGGCCTCCTCGGTCGCGCCGCCGCCGACGTCGAGGAAGTTCGCCGGCGTGCCGCCGCAGTGCGCGATGATGTCCATCGTCGCCATCGCGAGGCCCGCGCCGTTGACCAGGCAGCCGATGTTGCCGTCGAGCGACACGTACGAGAGCCCGGCCTTCTTGGCCTCGAGTTCGGTCGCGTCCTCCTCGCCCGGGTCGCGGAGCTCTTCCCACTCCTTGTGCCGGAAGTCGGCGTTGTCGTCGAAGGTGATCTTCGCGTCGAGCGCCATCACGTTGCCGTCGCCCGTCACGATGAGCGGGTTCACCTCGACGAGCGAGCAGTCCTCCGCGACGAAGAGCTTGTAGAGCGCGCCCACGAGGGAGACGAACTTGCCGACCTGGTCCTTGGTGAGCCCGAGGCCGAAGCCGAGCTCGCGCGACTGGTACGCCATCAGCCCGGCCGTCGGGTCGACCCACACCTTCAGGATCTTCTCCGGCGTCGTCGCCGCGACGTGCTCGATGTCCATGCCCCCTTCGGCGCTGGCCATCACCACCACGCGCCGCGTGTCGCGGTCGACCAGCATGCCCAGGTAGAGCTCCCGCGCGATGTTGATCCCCTGCTCGACGAAGACGGTGCGAACCAGCTGGCCGCCCGGGTCGGTCTGGATCGTCACCAGCTTGCCGCCGAGCATGCGCCACGCCGCGTCGCGCGCCGCGTCCGCGCCGCCCTTGCAGACCTCGACGCCGCGCGACACGACCGTGGCGCCCTTGTGCACCTCGCCCTTGCCGCGGCCGCCCGCGTGGATCTGCGACTTCACCACCACCAGCGCCTGACCGGTCTCCGCGAGGAGCTTCTCGGCCGCCGCCTTCGCCTCGTCGGGGGTCGTCACCGCGATGCCGAGCGGCACCGCGATGCCGTAGCGCCGGAAGATCTCCTTGCCCTGATACTCGTGGATCTTCATCGGCTCAGGCCTGCTGCGCGCTGAGGCGCTTGGCGACGTCGACGACCCCGCGGACGCTCTCGGCGCTCTTGGCGAGCGCGACCTTCTCGGCGTCGCTCAGCTCGATCTCGACGATGCGCTCGATGCCGCTGCCGCCGATCACGACGGGCACGCCCAGGTACATGTCCTTGTAGCCGTACTGGCCGTCGAGGTACGCGGCGCCCGCGAGCAGGCGCTTCTGGTCGAGCAGGTAGGCCTCGGCCATCGCCATCGCCGCCGTCGCCGGGGCGTAGTAGGCGCTCGTGCCCATGAGCTTCACGATCTCGCCGCCGCCGCCGCGGGTGCGCGCCTCGAGGGCGTCGAGCCGCTCGCTCGCGATGAGCTGCGAGACCGGCACGCCGTTGATCGTGCAGTAGCCGCGCGCCGCGACCATGTCGTCACCGTGGCCGCCGAGCACCATCGCGCGCACGTCCTTCGCGCTCACGCCGACCTCGGCCGCGAGGAAGTGCTGGAGGCGCGCCGAGTCGAGCACGCCCGCCATGCCGACCACGCGCTTGCGGTCGAAGCCCGTCCACTGCTGGAAGGCCCACACCATCACGTCGAGGGGGTTGGAGATGACGATCGTGAACGCGTCGGGGCAGTGCTTCTTCGCGTTCTCGGCGACGTTGCGGATGATCGGGAGGTTGATGCCCACGAGGTCGTCGCGGCTCTGGCCCGGCTTCCGGGGAACGCCCGCGGTGATGATCATCACGTCGGCGCCGGCCACGTCGGCCCAGTCGGAGGTGCCCGTGATCGAGGCGTCGTCGCCCGTGATCGCGCTGTTCTGCATCAGGTCGAGGGCCTTGCCCTTCGCGAAGTCGGCCTTCGAGGGAATGTCGAAGAGCACCACGTCGCCGAGCTGCTTGCGCGCCGCGATGGCGGCCAGCTCGCCGCCGATGTTGCCTGCGCCGATGAGCGCGATCTTGTTCCGCTTCGCCATGACGATGGATCTCCGTGGGGATTAAGGGTCGGGTGGTCGGCGCGCAGTGCGCCGCTCGCTCACGCGCCGCGTGTCGGCGGCCTCAACCGAGGCCGGCGGCCGCCGAGCGGGGCGGGAATGTGCCCGCGCGACCGGGATTCGTAAAGGGCTTCCGACCGGTCAGTGCTGCGGCACGCCGAAGGGGAAGTAGATGGTCTCGCCGCCCCCGCCGCCGCCCGAGCTGAGGGCGCGGCCCATGCGCCACGACTTCGAAGCCAGGGTGAGGCCGGTGGCCCCCGGGTCGGTCGTGAAGCGGGCCGACGCGAGCGCGGTCTGCACGCAGCGCTGCACCCGCGCGGTGCTCCCGCGCGGCGCGCGGAAGGTCACCTCGCTGCTGAGCGCGCCGCCGTTGGCGTTGTCGAAGGTCACGGCGGCGGTGCACTCCTCGGCCGCGTTGCGGTCGGCGCGCAGGCACGCGAGCACCGCCGCGTCGCGCGCGCCGATCGCCACCAGCG
>JAQBQI010000353.1 GCA_028287085.1 Myxococcaceae bacterium | reverse complement strand
GCTGGGCGTGCCGCTCGGCCTCGCGCGCGACCTCGTCGGCATGGTGCTCAACGGCTCGCAGGTGCTCCACCAGCTCGCCGCCTCGGCCCCGTCGCTCGTCGACGCGCGCTGGGCCGCCTTCGCCGCGTCGCACGCGGGCGCGCTGCGCCACACCGAGGCCGTCACCCACGGCGCCTCGTCGATCACCGCGCCGCGGCCGCCCTCGTGGCGCGCGCTCGGCGCCTTCGCCCGCGCCCTCGCCCCCGTGCGCAACCGCGTCAACGTGCTGCCCTTCGACGCGCTCGAGTTCACCCCGGGCCGCCCCGTCGTGGTCGAGGTGCTGCCCGCCGCGATGCTGCGCCTGCTGGGCCTGCCGTACACCCTGCACCGCGCGGCGCCCGCCGACGCGGGCCCGTCGCTCACCGAGGTGACCGCCGAGCGCTACGCCGTCATCCGCGCGCTGCCCGAGGCCGTCAGCGCCCTCGGGCTGCGCCTCGAGCTGCCCGCGCCCGTCGCCAACGCCTGCGCGCAGGACGCCGGCGGCGACGCCCTCGACGCCGTGCTCGCGCTGCTCGCCGCCCACCTCGGCACGCGCGGCTACTGGACCCCGCCGCCCCTCACCGGCCCCAACGCCGCGAAGGTGCTCGTCGAAGGCTGGATCGTGCGCCCCGGGTGAGTGCCCACGATCACTGGGCACAACGATGTCCGAAGAAAAAATAGACCCCCTCCCTTGACCGTACGTCGAATGGTCTGGTAAGCCCATCGACGGTTCGTATCTCGTCCCTGCCCGAGAGGCAGTCACTTCAACCACCATCATGTCGACCACGAGCAGCCAGCTGAAGCCTCCGATGTACGCCGCACGACGCGAAATCCGCGCGTTCGCCGACGTCGGAGCCGCCGAAGCCTGCTTGCTTCAGGGCGGCAATCACCCGCACCCGACGTGGCGGGTGCGAGGAGCAGGGTCCACCGGATAGACACCCGGTAAAGACCCTGAAGGCCACCGAAGGCCGTTGCTCCTCCACCGATTCGCTGGAAGGGCGGCGGCCTTTTTCATTGTCCCGACAACCCTCGTCACCGCCGTTGCGGTGGCGCGACGGACGCTCATGTCCTTTGGACAACCCTCGACCCACCACGGAGAGCGCCACTCTTCCACCATGAAGCTCACCCGCCGAAGACAGACCCACTGAGGAGTCCCCCCGATGTTCGCCACGCTCCTGCTCAACGCCACCTTCGAGCCGCTGAAGATCATCTCCTGGCAGCGCGCCGTCACGCTGATGTTCCTGGGCAAGGCCGAGCTCGTCGAGGCCTACGACGAGATCATTCGCGGGATCGCCACCTCGGTGGCCATGCCCTCGGTGGTGCGCCTGCGCCGCTACGCCCGCCACGACCGGCGGGTGAAGTTCTCGCGCGGCAACGTGTACCGGCGCGACGACTACACCTGCCAGTACTGCGGCGTGCAGCCCGGGGCGTCGCGCCTGACGCTCGACCACGTCTTCCCCCGCGCCCGCGGCGGCCGGATGGAGTGGACCAACATCGTGACCTGCTGCTCGAGCTGCAACGGCCGCAAGGCCGACCGCACGCCCGAGCAGGCCAGGATGACCCTGGCGCGGCCCCCCGTGCGCCCGGCGCGCATGTGCGCCGTGGCCCGCTCGGAGGCGCCGCACACAGCGTGGATCGATTACCTCGACGGGTGATCGACCCACCGCCGCCAAAGCGTTGAGCAGTGACGCGCCCGCCTCGTAAGCGGGAGAACCCGGTGCATCTCCGGGTGGCGGCTCCACCGGCAGTACAGCGACGGGCTACTTCGATTGATAATCGAGAGGTCGTCGGTTCGAATCCGATCGGGGGCTCCCGATGCTCCCGTAGCTCAGTTGGTAGAGCACTTACGTGCCCGCCGCGCCTCTCCTCCGGTGATTTTTCAGGGAACCTTCAAGCAGGAAGTGACTGTCCGATGATCCGACGCGCCTCGCAGTTCACCGCGGCGACCGGGCGAATACCCGGCCGATCCGCCACGTCCGTTAGTGATCGAAGCTGGTGTCGAGTGTGGAGGGGCCCCCCGTAGGGCCGAGGAGACGACGCGGCCGCGCCCGTTCCGCGTGGGCGCTGGTGCGCGATCGGATGACGCGCCCGGCGTGGCGGGGTCGTCGTCCCCTCGGCCCTGCGGGGGGCGAATGGTGGATTGGGAAGAGAGGGAGGGAGCGGGCGGTCAGTGCGCGGGGGGCGGGGTCGGGGGCGTCGGCATCGCGGGCGCCGCGGGGGCGCCGCCGTCGCCGGGGCCGACGATGCTGATCAGCTCGACCTCGAAGTTGAGCGTCGCGCCGGGGGGAATCCCGCGCTGGCCGCGGTCGCCGTAGGCGATGTCCGACGGGCACACGAGGCGCGCCTTGCCGCCGACGCGGATGCGCTGGACGCCTTCGGTCCAGCAGGGCACCACGCCGCTGAGGGGGAACTCCACCGGCTCGCCGCGGGTGTACGAGCTGTCGAACTCGGTGCCGTCGATGAGGGTGCCGCGGTAGTGCACGCGCACCGTGTTGGCCGCCGTCGGCGTCGGGCCGTTGCCCTCGCGCAGCGTGCGAAACACCAGGCCCGACGGCAGCCGCTCGGCGCCCGTCTCGTGCGCGGCGGTGTCGGCGAAGGCCCGGCCGCGGACCTTCTCCTGCTCCGAGCGCCGCCCCTGGCGCGCCTGCGCCATGGTGTTGATGCGCGGGCCCCACTGGTTGAGCTCCACCTGCGGCCGGGCGCCGGTCACCTTGTCGGCGATGCCGCGCTGCACGACGGCCAGCTCGGCGGGCGTCAGGTTGAAGTCGTCCATGCGCTGCCCCATCACCAGGCCGAGCGCGTAGAGCGTGCGCTCGTCGTCGGTGGCGAGCGGCGCGTTGGCCGCCGGGCGGGGCGCCGCCGGGGTGGCGGGCTTGCAGGCGCCGAGCGCCAGCATCGAGCAGAGAATCCATCGTCGCATCGTCTTACACCTCTCTGTATTCACCCGAACGTTCGCCGCTGAGGGCGGCGCGGAGTACCACACCCCGGCGCGGTCAGCCCACTCCCGGGGCGACGTGGCCCGACTCGGTCACGTACTCCGAGTAGCCGCCGCCGTAGACCCGCACGCCCTGCGGCGTCACCTCGAGCACGCGGTTGGAGATCGCGCCGAGGAAGTGCCGGTCGTGCGAGACGAAGAGCATCGTGCCCTCGAACTCGGAGAGCACCTTCGTGAGCATCGCCTTGGTGTCGAGGTCGAGGTGGTTGGTCGGCTCGTCGAGCACGAGGAAGTTCGGCGGGTCGAACATCATGCGCGCGAGCACGAGGCGCGCCTGCTCGCCGCCCGAGAGCACCTTGCAGCGCTTCTCGACGTCGTCGCCCGAGAAGCCGAAGCAGCCGAGCAGGGTGCGCAGCGAGGCGATCGAGGCCTTGGGGTACGCGGCCTCGAGGGCCTCCTGCACGGTGCGGGAGGGGTCGAGGATGTCCATCGCGTGCTGCGAGAAGTACCCGAGCTTCACGCTCGCCCCGAGGGTGACGGTGCCCGCGTCGGGCTGCGACTCGCGCGCGATGAGCTTCAGCAGCGTGCTCTTGCCGGCGCCGTTGACGCCCATCACGCACCAGCGCTCCTTGCGGCGGATGAGCAGGTCGAGGCCCTCGTAGATCTTGCGCTTGCCCCAGCCCTTGGAGACGCCGGTGAGCTTGACGACGTCGTCGCCCGAGCGCGGCGGCTTGGAGAACTCGAACTCCACGACGCGGCGGCGCTTGGGGGCCTCGACCTTGTCGATCTTCTCGAGCTTCTTCACCCGCGACTGCACCTGCGCGGCGTGGCTCGCGCGGGCCTTGAAGCGGTCGATGAAGGCCTGCTCCTTGGCGAGCATGGCCTGCTGCCGCGCGTAGTGGGCCTCGTGGTGCGCCTCGGCGAGGGCGCGCTGCTGCATGTAGAAGTTGTAGTCGCCCGTGTAGGAGGTGAGTTCGCCGCCGTCGATGTCGACGATCTTGTTGACCAGGCGGTTCATGAACTCGCGGTCGTGCGAGGTCATCATCAGGCCGCCCTCGAAGTTGCGGAGGAAGCCTTCGAGCCAGACGATCGACTCGATGTCGAGGGGGTTGGTGGGCTCGTCGAGCAGCAGCGCGTCGGGGCGCATGAGCAGGATGCGGGCGAGCGCGACGCGCATCTTCCAGCCGCCGGAGAGCTTGCCCACGTCGTCGTCGAGGGTCTCCGGGGCGAAGCTCAGGCCGGCGAGGATCTCGCGCGCGCGGGCCTCGAGGGCGTAGCCGTCGAGCTCGTCGAAGCGCGACTGCACCTCGCCGAAGCGCTCGATGATGGCGTCCATCTCGTCGGCGCGGTCGGGGTCGCCCATGGCCAGCTCGAGCAGGTGCAGCTCGTGGGCGATGTCGGCGACCTCGCCGGCGCCGGCCATGGTCTCCTCGACGACGGTGCGGCCCGACATCTCGCCGACGGTCTGGCTGAAGTAGCCAATGGTGATGCCCTTGTCGACGACGACGTTGCCGGCGTCGGGCTGGTCCTCGCCGACGATGAGCCGGAAGATCGAGCTCTTGCCCGAGCCGTTGGGGCCCACGAGGCCGACGCGCTCGCCGCGGAAGACGCTCATCGAGGCGTCGAGGAAGAGGATCTGGCGGCCGTGCTGCCGGGTGACGGAATCAAGTCGGATCATGGTTGGGGGCGCGCACATAGCGTCCCGGCCGCCCCCAAGGCAAGCGGGCCACCGCAACGTCGCCCGCGGCCGGTCGGATGGGATGTCGCAGGTGCGGGCTGTCGCAGCGCACCCGCGGGACCGCGGAGATCATTGTCCGGGTGGGGGCTCCCATGTAGCGTCGCGGTTTCGTTGCCTCATGGGGTCTCTCCGGCGCGGGTCGCCGGGGGGATCGCCACGCGCCGGCGGGTTGGCGCGGGTCGGAGGCGTTGCAGGTCACCTGGAGGATTGCTGATGGCGAAACAGAAATGGCTTGGCGGGCTCGTGGTGGGCGTGTCGCTGGGGGTGCTCGGGTGCGGGGATGACCCGGTTCCCGTCACGGACGGCGGCACCGACCTGGGCGCGGCGGACACCGGGGTGACCGACACGGGAGTCACCGACCTCGGCCGGGCAGACACCGGGACGCCGACGGACAACGGGACCCCGACGGACAACGGGACGCCGACCGACAACGGGACGCCGACCGACAACGGGACGGCGCCGGACGCGGGGACGCCGGACGCGGGGACGCCGGACGCGGGGACGCTGATGGCGCGCACGACGCCGACCAACGGCTCGGCGGTGGTGCTCACGCGCGACGACGCGATCACGGTGGCGACCAACCGCACGGCGAACACGATCGCGGTGTTCACGAACACCCTCGGCGGCGCGACGCCGGCCGCGACGCGCGTGGCCAACCTGCCCGCGGCGGCGACCGACGCGGAGCCCTGGGCGGCCGTCATCGGCAACGACGACAACACGGCGTACGTGATCCTGCGGCGCACGCAGGAGCTCGTGCGGGTGAGCAGCCTGCGCTCGGTTCCGTCGATCACGGCGCGCGTGGCGGTGGGCTCGGAGCCGACGGGCCTGGCGATCTCGCCGCTGGGCGGGCACGTGTACGTGGCCAACTGGGCGAACGGCACGGTGTCGGACGTGAACGTCACGGGCGCGACGATGGTGGTCGCGCGCACGATCAACCTGAACACCGCGCTGGCGGCGACGGGCGCGCTCGGTCCGACGGTCGGCGCGGCCACGACGCGGCCCGGCCTGGCGCACCCGCGCGCGATCGTGATCACGAACAACGGCGACGCCAACGAGGCGGATGAGACCGTCTACGTGACGGAGTTCTTCGCGCAGCAGGTGGCCGCGGGGGTCACGCTGCCGACGGACATCAGCCGCCTCGACATCGACCACCGCGGGCTCGTCTATTACTTCAACGCGGCGACGCCGACGGTGAACACGATCACCCTCCCGCGCTTCACGAACACGGGCTTCGGCACGGCGCCCAACCAGGCGGGCTGCTTCCCGAACCAGCTCTACGCCGCGGCGCTGAAGGGCCCGCGGCTCTTCGTGACCTCGGTCTGCGAGTCGCCGCGCGGGCCGGTCGCACCGCAGGAGAACGTCTTCGCGGCGATCATGGTCGTGAACACGGGCACCAACGAGCCGGAGACGGCCAACCACGTGCTGCTGACGCGGGCCTTCCAGGACCGCTACGACAACGTCGCGACGGCGGTGCCCGACACGGCGGCTCGGCGGTTTCCGCTGATTCCGAACGACATCTCCTTCGTGCCGACGAGCAACGTGGCGTACGTGTCGTCGTATGGGTCGGACGCGGTGTTCCGCGTTCAGTACAACGCGGACGGCACGCTGGCGCAGGTCGGCAACGGCACCGCGCAGCACTTCATTGACCTCGGCGGCGCCGCGGCGCCCGCGGGCCCCGGGCGACTGCCCATCGGTATCGCGGTGGCCAACACCGTCGCCGGGCGCGCGGTCGCGCTCAACGAGAACACGCGCAACCTGTCGCTGATCGACCTTGGGACGCAGGCCGCCGCAACGGTGGTGGCTTCGGCCGACGCCCCCGCGGCGGGCCGCGACACGAACAACAACATCGGCAAGCGCTTCTTCGTGACGGGCCTCGCGCGTTGGTCGCGCAACGGCCAGGGCTGGGGCTCGTGCGAGGGTTGCCACCCCGACGGGCTCACCGACAACGTGACGTGGATGTTCGCGGCTGGTCCGCGGCAGACGACCTCGCTCGACGGCAGCTTCGACCGCTCGGGGACCAACCAGCGCATCTTCAACTGGACGGGCGTTCTCGACGAGGTTCACGACTTCGAGGCCAACACGCGGGGCACCTCCGGCGGCGTGGGCGCGATCGTGCACCGGGCCAACGACGGCGCGACGCCGCCCGTGGTGAGCGCGACCGACCGCATCATCAACGACGGCACCACGGCGACGCCGCCGCAGGTCGCCACTGCAACCCCGCAAGCGGGCCTCAACGGCTCCAACCGTTCGCTCATGCCCGGCACCATCGGCAGCAACGCCGTGCGGAGCGTGCTTGAGGATTGGGAGAACATCGACCTCTACGTCCGCACGATCCGCCCGCCGCGCGCGCCGACCAACAACGTGGCCGACGACGTGACCGCCGGTGCGACCCTGTTCGCAGCCAACTGCGCGGGCTGCCACGGCTCTCCCGCCGGCTCGAACTCGTGGACCGTCTCGCGTCGCTTCTACGACCCGACCGAGGGGCACAACAACCCGACCACCGGCTCGCTGCGGACGCAGACGTACACCGGCTTCCCGACGGCCTTCGCGGCGCTCAACCAACCGTCGGCCAACGGCATCGGCGGGCTCGCTGGCACCACGACGTTCCGAATCAATGGCGCGGCCATCACCGCCCAGGGCACCGCCGGCGGCGGCGGCGATCAGATCAACTGCGTGCTCCGTTCAGTGGGCACGATTGGTGGAAACATCACGACTCCGACCCCGGTCGCCCCGGCCGGCGTCGCCGTCTTCGAGGTTCGCGCTAACGGCACCACTGCGGCGCAAGGCGTGACTGGGTACAATGTTCCGGCGCTCGTCGGCATGGGGACGGGCGCGCCCTTCTTCCACGCCGGCAACGCCCGCACCCTCGAGGAGGCGCTCGACAACACCTTCCGCTCGCATCACCAGGCGATGGCGGCGAACTTCCTCGACGTGACCGACACCAACCGGGCCCGCGATGTGCGCCAGCTCACCGCGTTCCTGCTGTCGATCGACGACGACACGACCCCGGTCGCGCTCCCCGCGACGATCGTGGGCGTCGGCAACCCCGACCTCTGCCGCGGCTTCACGCCCTGAAACGGGGTCTCCTTTCCAGTGGGCCTGCCATCGTCGGGCCCACCGCTCCACCCTCGCTCACTCCCACCTCGTTCGCGGTCTGATCGCTCCACGAGTGTCCGCCGCGGCGGCCACTCGTCGACGAGACCGGACCGGCAACTTCTGGAATCAGATTGAGCGGACATCAATTCTACCGCGCTCATGGCTGGCAGAACCGACAAGCGACTAGCTTCAGCGGCCCACTACGCTGCCGAAATACCCGCCGGCACCATCGGGACCATTCAAGCTGGCCGAAGCAGGAACGGGATCTCCGTCACGGGCTCCGAAGAGTACATGGACTCGTCCGACGTTTAAATTCGCGTGATCTTCTCCCGCAATGACGTCCGAATAGCCATCACCGTTGACGTCGCCGGTCGTCACGGCCACTCCGAATCTGGCGGTGCCGCCCGTCGGCGAGAACTGGCTGCGCCCGTTCGAGGTCGAGATCGTTCCAGGCCCGCCCCAGTACATGAAGACCTGACCGCGAGTGAGCGCGCCGACGACGACGTCTGAATAACCGTCGCCGTTCAAGTCACCGTGACTCGACACCGAAGTCCCATAGAGAGCTACCCCTCCGACAGGATCGTTCAGCGTCGCTACGGGTGTTCGACCCAACCCGGTGGTGCTTCCCAGATAGACCTGTACGTATCCGGCTTCTTCCTGCGCGGTCGGGGACCCGACGACCAGGTCTGCGTACCCATCTCCGTTGACATCACCAACTCCTGGGGTCGCGCTGCCGAATCCGCTCGCCGAAGCGCCGATCAGAGTGGTGACCGGTGTGGTCGAAAGTCCGATCGGCCTGCCAGCGAATACGTGAATACGACCCGGGGCGGGTTCAACACCGATCGCCCCGACCACGAGATCGGCGTAGCCGTCACCGTCGAAGTCGGCGCTCGCCAGGGTATGTCCGAAGAGTCCATTCGCACCGTCGGGGCCAAGAATGCCGAGCGTGGGCATCGCAAGAATGCCCGTCGCGCTGCCGTGATATACGTATACGCGGCCGACGTATCCGTTTTTCGTCCTCGCGCTCACGGCGATGTCAGCGTAGCCGTCACCGTTGAGATCACCAGCGTTTGTGACGGAATACCCGAATCCGCCGTTCGAACCACCGGGATCACTCAAGGCCAGTGAAGGGGAGGCCGAGACGCCAGATACACCGCCGAGGTAGATGTATGCGTGCCCGTCCGCGAGAGACGGAGTCTGCGACCCCACGACGAGATCAGCGAAGCCGTCACCATTGACGTCCCCAGCGCACGCCACGGCGCCCCCGAAGCTTCCTCCTGATCCGACCGGCCCATTCAGCGTCTGACTCGGCGTCGCCCCGACCCCCGTCGCGCTCCCCCGGTAGATGTGCACCCGCCCGGCACCACCGTTCGCCCCCGGCGCCCCGACCACCACGTCGGCGTAGCCGTCCCCATTGAAGTCCGACGTCGTCCCCCAGCTCCGCCCCGCCGGCGCCGAGCGCGCCCCCACCTCGAACTGCCACGTCGGCCCCGCCACCAGGCCCGTCGCCCCCGCCGCCCTCCCCCGTAGCCGCCAGAACCACACCCCCGGCTCCAGCTCCCGCCCCGGCGTCCCGCTGCCGCCCGCCGCGTCGATCGTCAAGGCCACCGTCGTGCACGCCCGCTGCCGGCACAGCTCCACCCGCGCGCCGTCGGTCGCCGCCGCCAGCGCCCAGTTCAGCAGCGGTCGCCGGTTCGTCACCCGCGCCGTCGACAGCGGCGCCACCGGACGCGGCGCCGCGAGCGCCACGCAGGCCGCCCCACTCCGTACATAGCCCGCGTCGCACGACACCCCGCACGCCGTCCCGTCGCAGGTCGCGCTACCGTTCGCCGGAACCGCGCAGGCCCCGCACGCCGCCCCGCAGGTCAGCACCGAGGCGTTGTCTGCGCACCGGTCGCCGCAGCGGTGCTGCCCCGGCGGACACGTGTACCCGCACTGCCCCGCCGCGCAGGTCGCCGCCGCCCCCGCGGGCGCGAGGCAGGCCACGCACGACGACCCGCACGACGACGGCGAGGCGTCGTCCGCGCAGCGGTCGCCGCAGCGGTGGTACCCGCTCACGCACGCGAAGCCGCAGGCCCCGCCCGCGCACACCGAGCGGGCGTTCAAGACCACCGGGCACGCCCGCCCGCACGCGCCGCAGTGGGAGATGTCCTCCTGCGGATCGACGCAGCTCGCCCCGCACCGCGTCTGCGTCGCTGCGCAGCCGCTCGCGCACGCCGCCGTCGCCGCGCTGCACACCGGCGTCTCCCCCGCGCAGCGCTGGCCGCACGCGCCGCAGTGGTCCGCCGTCGCGAGGCGCGTCTCGCAGCCGCCGCCCACCGGACCCTCGCAGTGCCCCCAGCCCGCCTCGCACGCGCTCGCCGGGACCACGCAGGCCCCCGCCACGCAGCCCACCGCCGCCGCGCCGGTGACGTGCGGCAGCGCCCGGCAGTCGACCCCACACCCGCCGCAATTCCGCGCGTCGGTCGCGGTCGCCACGCAGTCGGTCCCGCAGCGCGTCGAAGCGAGCGGGCACGCCCCCGAGTCCGTCGGCCCGGAGTCACCCGGCGCGTCGTCCCCCGCGTCGGCCGCGACGTCGACCGCCGCGACGTCGACCACGTCGCTGGGCGCCGGGCGATCGTCCGTCGGCGCGTCGACGGCCACCGCGGGGCGGTCGTCGACCTCGCCGCCAGTGCCGAGGTCGCTCGCCGCGGCGCCCCCGTCGGCGCCCGGGCGCACCGTGATCTCCGGGACGCACGCGACCGCCGCGCACGCGACGATCAGCGCGGTGAACTCCACCCGCGGGTATCGATTGGGCATTCTTTCTCTCCTATCACGGCCAACGCGCGCGCCGAGGTGCGCAGTCGCTCCCCATCGAACAACGATGGGAGCGGTGGCCACACGGGCCTACGTGCGTTCACCGGCCGCGTCGTCGCCCTCGCCCCCGCCGCGGTTGCGCGGGCCGCGGCGATTCCCTCACTCCACCCCGCGCTGCTTCCACAGCAGCTCTTCCCACTCGCGCGCCGGGTCGCTGTCCCAGACGATCCCGCCGCCCACCCCGTAGTGGGTGCCCGCCGCGTCCGTCACCAGCGTGCGGATCGCCACCGACAGCTCGACCCGGCCGTCCGCGAAGACCGCGCCATACACCCCCGTGTAAAGCCCGCGGCGCTCGGCCTCCAGCGCCGCGATCGTCGCCATCGCCGCCAGCTTCGGCGCGCCCGTCACCGAGCCCACCGGCAGCATCGACGACAGCATCGCCCGCGCGCTCAAGCCCGGGTCGACCTCCGCCCGCACCGTCGACACCAGGTGGTGCACGTACCGGTGCGACTCCACCCCCCACAGCACCGGAACCGTCACCCCGCCCCGCACCGCCACCCGCCCCAGGTCGTTGCGGTGCACGTCCACCGCCATCGCGTTCTCCGCCCGTTCCTTCTCGTCGACCCGCAGCGCCTCCGCCTCGCGGGCGTCCTCCGCCGGGTCGGCGTGGCGCGGGCGCGTCCCCTTGATCGGGCGCGAGAGGGCCACGCCGGCGCGGCGGTCCCAGGAGAGCGCCAGCTCCATCGACATCGCGGCGATGCGCACCTCGCCCGCGTGCACCACCATCGACCGCGGCGCGTCGGCCCGCCGCACCCGCAGCGCGACGTCGACCGCCGGCATCGCCGGGCGGTGGATCATCCGCGTGACGTTCACCAGGTAGACGTCGCCGTCGCGGATGCTCGCGCGCACCGACTCCACCATCGCGGTGTGGGCGGTACGGTCGGTCGCGCTCGCGAAGGGCGGCAGCGCCGAGGGCGTCGCTTCGGGCTCGGGCGGAGCCCCGAGCGAAGGCCCCACCCGCGCGAGATAGACCGACGGGCAGCGGTCGCCCGCGGGGCGGCGGTCGTCGATCGGGACCGGCGAGGCGCCGTGCCACGCGGCGTCGTAGGTCGCCCAGAGGAGCGCGACCGGCGCGTGCGCGTCGCCGCCGGGAGGCAGCGAGAAATGGAGCGCGTCGAGGGCGTCGGCGAGCGCGTCGAGCGCGCCCGCCGGGCGGTCGAAGGGGACCGTGAGCAGCGGGGCGTCGAGGGTCAGCGACCACGCGCGATCGTCGACGCGCACGACGGCCTCGCGGGGCGTGCGCGCGGCGTGGATCCAGTCGCGGAGGGCGGGGGGGGCGGCGGTCACGGCGGGTGCGCGGCGCGGACTCTGGCACGACCCGCGGCCCGACGGCAGGGCGCCATTGACCCCGGCGAAGGCCCTCCCCTAGATAGGTTGGGCGACCAACCAAGGAACACCCCCCGTGCCCAGACCCTCCAACACCGACGAGCGGCGCGCGCAGATCGCCGACGCCATGATCCGCGTGGTGGCCCGCGCGGGCTACGAGCGCGCCTCCGTGGCCGAGGTCGCGCGCGAGGCGGGCCTCGCCGCGGGGCTCGTGCACTACCACTTCCAGCGCAAGCTCGACGTCCTGCTCGCGATGCAAGAGCGCCTGACCGCGGCCCACCTCGACCGCGTCGAGCGGTGGTCCCAGCGGGCGAAGACGCCCGAAGGGCGGGTGCGCGCCTTCATCGACTGCCACCTCGCCCGCGGCGCCGAGGAAGACCCCGCCGCCCTCGCCTGCTGGATCGCCCTCACCGCCGAGGCCCTCCGCGACCCCGAGGTGCGCGCCGGCTACGACCGCGCCGTGCGCGCCCTGATCGGCCGGCTCGAGTCCGCCGTGCGCGACGAGCTCGCGGCCAGGGGCGGCGACCTCCGCCGGGCGCGCGCCGTCGCGACGGCGGTGTTCGCCGCGATCCAGGGCTACTACGCGCTGCACGGGGCGTCGCCGGGGCTCATCCCGCGGGGCAGCGCGGCGCCCGCGGTGCACGCGCTCGCCGGGTCGCTGCTGGCCCGGCCGATCGCAGCCATTCCCTCGCGGCCCGTCGCCGCGAAGTCACGGAGGAAGTCATGAGTGTCCTCGACCCAGCGGTTCTCGCCCTCGTCGGCGTCGCGCTCGGAGGCGCCGGCTCGCTGCGCGCCCTCGCGCGCCGCTTCTACCTGAGCGCCCAGCCCGACGAGTGGCTGCTCTGCATCCGCGACGGCCGGCTCGCCCAGGCCGGCGTCGGCATCGCCCTGTTTCGCCGGCCCGGCGACGTCGTCGTGCGCTTCAGCGCCACCATGCAGCGCGTGGGCTTCGCCGTCGACGCCGTCAGCCGCGAGCGCGTCGCGGTGCGCGTCGAGGGCTTCGCGTTCTGGTCGGTCTCCGACGAGGGCGACGCGCCCTTCCGCGCGTACAGCCGGCTGGGCATCGCCGACCTGCGCCGCCCGCCGCCCGGGCTGCGCCACCCGAAGCACCTGCTCACCTCGCCGCAGCACAAGGCCTTCCAGCAGATGCTCTCGGCGGTGGTGCAGCGCCACGCCTCGACGCTCCCCCTCGCCGCCCTCATCGGCGCGCAGGACGCGCTCGTCGACGGCCTCGCCGCGCGCATCCGCGAGGTGACCGCGGAGATGGGCGTGCGCGTCGACCAGGTGGAGATTCTCGCGGCGCGGCCGGCCGACCCCGCGGTGCAGGCCGAGCTCGCGGCCGAGGAGACCGAGCGCATCCGCGAGCAGGCCGCGCGGGTGCGCCGCGGGGTGGCCGAGCGCATCGCGACCGCGGAGATCGAGGCGGGCGCCCGGCGCGCGCGGGA
>JAQBQI010000344.1 GCA_028287085.1 Myxococcaceae bacterium | reverse complement strand
ACTCGCGCTCGCAGCGCGCGGCCGCCCCCTCCGCGCAGGCCGCCCGGCGCTGCGACCGCGCGGCCTCGAGCGCCTGCCGCTCGGACTCGCGCTGCGCGGCGTTGACCTGCTCGAAGGCCGTCTGCTGCGCGCGGCGCACCTGCTCCATCGTGGCGTTGATCTGCCGGGCGGTCTCGGCCTCGGCGCGCTGCTGCGCCCACACCGCCGCGCCGATCGCGCCCGCGACGAGCAGGCCGACGACGGAGAGCACCGCGGCCAGGGCGCAGCCGCCGCCCGAGGGCGCGACGACGGCGGTCGGGGCGGAGGTCGCCGTGGGGGTCGCTTCGAGCCGCGGCAGCGCGAGCTCGGCCTGGCAGTAGGGGCACGCGGCGCGGCGGCCGGGCTCGAGCCCGGGCACCCGCGCGCCGCACCGCGGACAGCTCACCTCGATCACCACCGGCGTCGACATCGCGGGGCGGGACGCTACCACCGCGGGCGGCGATGTACGGCCGGGATGCACGCCGCGATGGACAGCGGCGGGCGCACTGGCGATCATCGCCGCCGCGACACGGCAGAGCACCCGTCTCGAGGGGATCGATGAGCGAGCAGCAACGGTTGGCGGAGCAGATCGAGCAAGCCAAGACGGCCCTGATGATCAGGCCCAACGACCCCTTCCAGCGCAACCGGCTGGGGAACCTCTACCGCCAGGCGGGCCGCCTCGACGAGGCGATCGTCGCGCACAAGCGGGTCATCGCGATCGACCCCAACCTCGCCGACGGGCAGTTCAACCTCGGCCTCGACTTCATGGCCCGGGAGGACTTCGCCTCCGCCGCGCCCGCGCTGAAGGAGGCCACCAAGCTCAAGGGCGAGCACGCCGAGTCGTGGTACCGGCTCGGCCAGTGCCAGGCGAGGCTCGGGCAGTGGGACGAGTCGAGCGCGTCCTTCCGCCAGGCGCTCAAGGTCAAGCCCGACTACGCCGCGGCCGTCTCCGAGGTGGGCTTCGTCTACGTGCGCGCCAAGGCCTTCGCCGAGGCGATTCCGTACCTCGAGCGCGCCAACGAGATGCGCCCCGGCGAGGCCGAGATTCTGCGCAACCTCGCGTGGGCCTACCACGGCGCCGGCCGCGACGCGGACGCGGTGCGCACCTTCGAGCACCTCGGCAAGATCGAATCCGCGACCCCCGACGACCAGTACCGCCTCGGGGTGTCGCTCGAGAAGGTGGGCCGCGTCGACGACGCCCTCGCCACCTGGAAGCTCTGCACCCAGGCCGACCCGAACCGCCTGGAGGCCCACCTCGCCGCGGCCAACCTCGCCGCGCGCCTCGAGCGCCACCGCGAGGCGCTCGCCTCCTTCGGCGAGGTCGCCCGCGTGGCGCCCGACCGGGTCGAGGGCTTCGCCGGCACCGGCGCGGCGTCGCAGGCGCTGGCCCTGCACCCCGACGCGGTGAGCGCGTTTCGCGAGGCCATCAAGCGCGCCCCGGCGCAGCCGATGCTGCGCGTCGGGCTCGGCGTGTCGTGCGCCGCGGTGGGCTCGATGCAGGAGGCCGTCGAGGCCCTCGAGCAGGCCGTGCAGATCGACCCCGACTGCGCCCCCGGCTACAACCACCTGGGCATCGTCTACAAGGACCTCGGGCGCATCCCCGAGGCCGCCAAGGCCGTGCGCAACGCCATCCGGCTGCGGCCCGAGGAGGCGGAGTTCCACTACACGCTGGGGCTGCACGAGCGGGCGCTGGGCAACCTCGTCATCGCCGAGGAGTCGCTGCGGCAGGCGACGCGGCTGCGCGCCAACCACCCCGAGTCGCTGCACCAACTGGGCGAGGTCTGCGCCGCCATCGAGAAGCCCGACGCGGCCATCGAGGCCTTCCGCAAGGCGATCAAGCTGCGGCCCGAGCACGCCGAGTCGCACTTCGAGCTCGCCAAGGTCTACGCGGGCCTCAGCCGCCAGGTGGAGGCCGTCGAGGCCTTCCGCGAGGCCATCCGGCTCAAGGGCGACTACTTCGACGCGGTGGTCGCGCTCGGCGTCACGTACGCGGTGACCGCCCGCTTCGACGACGCGGTCGACCAGTTCAAGCTCGCCCTCACGATGCGCAAGGACCACCCCGAGACCCTGCACCGCCTCGGCGCGGCGCTGCTCTCGCTCGACCGCAAGGACGAGGCCATCGAGGTGCTCCTGCGCGCCGTGAAGGTGAAGCCCGACCACCCCGACGGGTACTACAACCTCGGCCTCGCCTACCGCCGCATCGACCGCCCCGACGAGGCCACCAAGGCCTTCCAGCAGGGCGTGCGGCTGCAGCCCAACAACCCCGTGCTGCACGCCGCGCTCGGGTCGGTCTTCCTCGAAGTCGAGCGCTTCCAGGACGCCGTCGACGCGTACGAGCAGGCCGTCTGGCTCGACCCCGACGACATGGACTCGCAGCGCAACCACGGCATCGCGCTCGAGCGCCTCGGCCGCGGCGACGAGGCCCTCGAGAGCCTCCGCAAGGCCGTCGACAAGAAGCCCGACGAGCCGCAGGGCCTGTACTTCCTCGGCCTCGCGCTCGAGCGCGGCCAGCGGTGGGAAGAGGCCATCGAGTACTTCCGCCGGGCCGTCGAGCGGCGCCCCGACTACGCCGAGGCGCACTACCACCTCGGGCTCATGCGCGAGCGCAAGGGCGACGCGCGCGCCGCCGTGGAGAGCTTCCGCCAGGCGACGATGATCCAGACCGACTACGCCGACGCGTACCTCTCGCTCGGCAACACCTACCGCGCCCTCGAGATGCCGCAGGACGCCGCGCAGGCCTACCGCCAGCTCGCGCGCCTGCGCCCCGACAGCGCCGAGGCCTACGTCGCCCTCGGGGCCGTCGCGCGCGACCTCGGGCGCGACCAGGAGTCCATCGAGCGCTTCCGCCAGGCGCTGCGGCTGCGGCCCAACGACGCCCGGGCGCACCTCGAGCTCGGCACCCTCTACGCGAAGCTCAACCGCCCGCAGGAGGCCGTCGACTCCCTCGGCCAGGCGATCCGCCTCGACCCGCGCCAGTCGGCCGCGTACCGCGTGCTCGGCGAGACCTACCAGGCCGCCGGCATGAACGCCGAGGCCGCCGAGATCTTCCAGCGCGCGCTCGCCCTCGACCCCCACGACGGCGCCGCCCACCGCGGCTACGGCGCCGTCTCGGTCGCGCTCGGCCGCTACGAGGCCGCCATCCCGCCGCTGCGCGAGGCGATCCGCATCAACCCCGACCACGCCGACTCGTACCGGCTGCTCGCGCTCGCCAGCAAGCAGCTCGACCGGCTGCCCGAGGCCGAGGCCGCGCTCCAGCACGCGGTCGAGCTGCTGCCGCGCGAGTCGGCGCTGCGCTTCGCCCTCGGCGAGGTGCTGCGCGACCTCGGGCGCTACGCCGAGGCGGGCGAGGCCTTCCGCGCCTGCATCGACCTCGACCACGCCAATTCCGACGCGTGGACGGCCCTGGGTAGCCTGTATGGCGACGCCGGCCACCACGCCGAGGCCGTGTCGGCCTTCGAGTGCGCGCTCGGCCTCAAGACCGACCTCGTCGACGCGCTGCTGGGCATCTCGCGCAGCTACGCCGAGCTCAACCGCATGGAAGACTCCGCCGAGTCGCTGCGCCAGGCCGTGCGCTACCGGCCCGACCACGCCGACGCGCTCTGGCGGCTCGCGCTCACCTACGAGCGCATGGGCCGCTGGCAGGAGGCCGCCGACGCGTGCAAGCGCGCGGTGCGGCTGCGCCCGCAGTCGGCCGAGGCGCACCACAAGCTCGGGGTGCTGAGCATGTACACCGAGCGGCCCGACGAGGCGGTCGAGGCGCTGCGCGAGGCGGTGCGGTTGAAGCCCGACATGGCCCACGCGCACTACTCGCTCGGGCTCGCGATGCGGCAGCAGGGCAACGCCGAGGACGGGCTCATGCACGTCGAGAACGCGGCGCGGCTCGACCCGCGCGACCCGACGCTGCAGGCGGGCCTCGGGTACATGCTGGCCGAGGGGGGACGGCTGCAGGAGGCCGCCGACGCGTACCAGAACGCCATCAAGCTGCGCCCCGACGACGTCGACTCGCACCTCGCGGCGGCGCTGCTGCTCGGGCAGCTCGGGCGCGACGAGGACTCGATCAAGGCCTTCCGGCGGGTGCTCCAGTCGACGCCCGACGCCCCGTCGGCGCACCGGGGCCTCGGCCTGGCGTACAAGAAGACCGGGCGCTTCAAGGAGGCCGTCGACCCGCTGCGGCGGGCCTCGCGGCAGGCGCCGAGCGACGCGCAGCTGCAGTTCGACCTCGGCGAGTGCCTCTACCGCTCCGGCGACTGGAACAGCGCGCAGGACGTCTACAAGGCGTTGAAGCTGATGAACCGCCCGCTCGCCGACCGGCTCTTCGACCTCATCAACGTGTGACGGCGCGGCGGCGCGGCGGGCCCCGAGACCCGCGCGCCGCCCGGCCCTTCGTTCAGCGGATCCAGACGAGCGCGTAGCCCGCCTTGCAGCTCGCGTCGTAGCACTCGCCCGCCGCCGCGATGGTGCGGCCGTTGGCGTTGCAGGGGTACACGCCCGCGGTGCAGGCGACGGGCGCGATGCCCGCGAGGCGCAGCATCGACTGGTCGTGGGTGATCCACTGGGCCTGGCCGCCGGGGGTGTTGCCGAGGCCGTTCACCCAGCAGCACTCGGCCGCGTAGAAGGCCATCGCGACGTTCTCGTTGGTGCCCGGGAAGCACGACGCGTTGCTGTCGAGCGCGCGCAGCGAGAACCCGAAGGCCGCCGCCTGCGCCGCGCTGAGGCCGGTGAAGAAGTCGACGCCCGAGCGCATCCAGGTGGTGTTGCAGCTCGCCGGCCACGACGCGTTGACGAAGGCGCCGAGCGGGCGGGCGCCGAGCAGGGCGTTCCAGCCGAAGCTGTACTCCGCGGTCTCGACGCGCAGGTCGGTCGCGGGCACGTCGCTCCAGGCGAGCGACTTGAAGTTCACCGTCGTGCGGGTCGCGATCGCGCCGAAGCTGGTGCGATCGGTGAAGACGCCGAGGGCGTTCCACGCGCGGGTGGCGCCGTTGACGACCGAGCCCGCGAGGGTCCAGCCGCCGCCCTGCGAGGTCATGTCGCAGTAGACCCGCAGCGCCGCCAGCGGGCCGACGCCGTCGGGGTCGATGTCGTACTCGCCCGACGACGCCGCCGGGTTGAGCGTGTGCAGCGCGTTGCAGCTCAGGGGCAGCCGGCACGCGCTCGTCTGACAGTAGGTGCCCGCGGCGCAGGCGTTGTTGCACGCGCCGCAGTGGGCGTTGGCGGTGCGCAGGTTGACCTCGCAGCCGTTGGCCGGCAGCGCGTCGCAGTTGCCGAAGCCCGCCTCGCAGCTCTCGACCTGGCACACGCGCGCCACGCAGGACGACACCGCCCGCGCGAGCCCGCACTCGCCGCCGCAGCGGCCGCAGTTGCTCGCGTCGCCGTTGGCGAGGTTGCGCTCGCAGCCGTTGGCCGCGTTGCCGTCGCAGTTGCCGTAGTCGGCGCCGCAGGCGAAGCCGCAGGCCGCCCCGAGGCAGGTCGCCGCGGAGTTCGCCGGGGCGACGCAGCGGTTGGTGCAGGTGCCGCAGGTCGCGGGGTTCGTGAGGTCGGACTCGCAGCCGTTGCCCGCCGCGCCGTCGCAGTTGGCGAAGCCCGCCGAGCAGGCCGCGACGGCGCAGACGCCGGCCGCGCAGGCGGGCGTGCCGTTGGCCACCACGCAGCGGTTGGGGCACGCCCCGCAGTGGGCCGGGTCGGTCGCGAGGGCGACCTCGCAGCCGTTCGACGGGTCGCCGTCGCAGTCGGCAAAGCCCGCGGCGCAGGTGTACGCGCAGGCCCCCGCGGCGCAGGCCGCCGTCGCGTTGGCGCGCGGCGCGCAGGCCATCCCGCAGCCGCCGCAGTGCGCCAC
>JAQBQI010000291.1 GCA_028287085.1 Myxococcaceae bacterium | reverse complement strand
ACTCGCTCACGCCGCGGGAGGTGGAGGTGCTGGCGCTGCTCGCGACCGGCATGGCCAACAAGCTCATCGCCCACCACCTGGGCATCAGCGAGCACACGGCGAAGTTTCACGTCACCGCGGTGATGGCGAAGCTCGGGGCGACCGGCCGCACCGACGCGGTGATCCGGGCGGCGCGCCGGGGGATGGTCTCGCTCTGATCTGTGATAGTGAGCGCGGCGTGTTCACGGTCAGCGAAGAGGTCACGTTCTGCTACGGCCACCGGTTGATGGACTACGTCGGCCGGTGCGCGCGCATCCACGGTCACAACGCGCGGGTCGAGCTGGTGCTCGGCGCCGCGACGCTCGACCGGCGGGGCTTCGTCATGGACTTCGGCGACCTCGAGGAGGTCGCGAAGCGCTTCCTCGACGAGACCCTCGACCACCGGCTGCTGCTGCGCCGCGACGACCCGGTGATCCCCTCGCTCGTCGCCGCGGGCGAGGTCTTCGTGGCGCTCGACGAGAACCCCACGGCGGAGTTTCTCGCGCGCTACATCTTCGAGGCGCTTACCGCGAAGGGTATTCCGCTGAAGGCGGTCCGCTTCTGGGAGACCGCGACGAGCGTCGCGGCCTACGAGCCCTGACTCACCGCAGGCCGAGCGACTCGGCCAGCGTGTAGATCGACGACATCCCCGAGCTGCGCTCGCGCCGCGCGATGGTGTGCACCATCGCCTGCGAGGCGGCGTTGACCGGCGTCGGCACCCCGAGCGCGCGGCCGCGGTCGACCACCTCGCCGTTGAGGAAGTCCACCGCGGGGGGACGGCCCCGCTCGATGGCCGAGAGCATCGACGAGCGCATGCGACGGTAGCGGGCGCCCACCGCGAGCAGCAGCGTGTGCTTGGCCACCAGGCTGGGCGAGCCGACGATGCGCGACTCCTCGTCGGTGAGCGCGATCCAGTCGAGGTCGAGGGTGCCGCTGACCTTCTCCAGGCGGATGTTCGAGGCGCGGGCGACGCGCACCGTCTCGGTCATGATGGCCAGCACGAGTCGGCGCACCGTGAGCGACACCATCAGCGCGCCGAGGCGGTCGCCGCCGATGGTGCCCATCGTGGAGATGGCGGCGTTGATGGCCAGCTTGCTCCAGCGGGCGCCGGCGAAGTTGTCGCTGCGGGTCACCGGGCCGACGCACTCGAGCAGCACCGCGAGGCGCTCGAGGCGGGGGTCGGGCGCGCCGTCCATGCGGCCGATGGCGAAGCCCCCGGAGGCGGTGCGCTCGAACTGGCCGGGCTCGGGCATCGAGGCGCCCCACGCGACCACCGCGCCGAGCACGCGGTCGGCGCCCGCGATCTTCGCCACGCGGTCTTCGCAGAGCCCGTTCTGGAAGCACACCATCGCGCCGTCGGGCTTGAGCCACGGGAGCGCCGAGCGCGCCGCCTGCTCGACGTGCGGGGGCTGCACCGCGAGGATGATCACGTCGAAGGGGGCCACGTCGGGGGTGAGCTCGGACAGGCAGACGCCGGGCACCGTGCGGGCGCCGTCGGTGCCGGTGAGTCGGTAGCCGTGGCGGCGGACCGCCTCGGCGATTTCGGCGTTGGTCGAGTAGGCGACGACCTCGACGCCGAGGGCCGACCAGGTCTCCGTGAGGCAGGCGGCGGTGATGCCGCCGATGCCGCCGCAGCCGACCACCAGCACCCGCTGCGCCCGGTCGACGGGCTCGGCGGTGAGCAACGAGGCACGAGGTTCGCTCATGGTGCCGGGCGGTCTACACCACGGAGCGGCAGCTCGCATCGCCGCGGCGCGTTGACGCGAAGCCCCGCGCGCGGGTAGTGCGCTGCGCACCCGATGAAGCCCAAGGACGACCCCACCGCCCCGTGGCTGCGCGACGCCGTCGCCGTCGCCGCGAGCGTGCGCCTCGACGACGAGGTGACCTTCGACGCCGCCAACACCGCGCGCATCCGGTACCGGGGCATCAACGTCAAGGAGGCCTTCACGCTGCGCGACGCCGACGGGCGCTTCTTCCGCGCGGCGCTGCGCACCTGCGAGGGCGAGGCCGCGACGGCGCTCGCCTACGAGGCCATGGAGGCCGACCCGGAGTCGCCCTTGAAGGTGACGCTGTTCAACGCGATCCCGCAGCGGCAGCGGATGCTGTGGGTCACGCAGAAGGCGGCCGAGCTCGGGGTCTTCGCGATACAGCCGGTGTTCACCGTGCGCTCGGTGCAGGCCGACGGGCTCGCGCACGAGAAGGCCCACGCGTGGCCGGGGCAGGCGATCAAGGGCGCGCGGCAGTGCCGGCGGTCGATCGTGCCCGAGGTGATGCGGGCGCTGCCGCTGGCCGAGGCGCTCGCGACGCCGGCGTGGACGGGCGCCGACCTGCGGGTGGTCATCGACGACCGGGCCGAGGCCGCCGTGACGGGGTCGAGCGCGGCGCCGACCTCGATCGCGCTGGTGGTCGGGCCGGAGGGCGGCTTCAACGCGGGCGAGCGCGAGCTGCTGCGGGCGGCGGGCGCGGCGATGTGGCGGCTCGGCGGCCGGGTGATGCGGGCGGAGACGGCGAGCATCGCGGGGTTGGCGGTGTTGCAGCACCGATTTGGTGACCTGACCATCGGGGGCTGAGGAGTATCGTCGGCGGCGCATGGGCGACGCGCGACGCTCCGCCCCGTCGGTCGAAGGCAACCGCGAGGCGCTGCTCGCGGCGCTGCGGCGGGCGCTGCCGCGGAGGGGGCTGGTGCTGGAGGTCGGCAGCGGCACCGGGCAGCACGCCGTGTACCTCGGCGCGGCGCTGCCCGAGCTCGAGTGGCAGCCCTCGGAGGTCGACGCGGGGGCGCGCGCGAGCATCGCGGCCTGGGTGTTCTCGAGCCGGCTGCGCAACGTGCACATGCCGCTCGCGCTCGACGCGAGCGAGGCGCCGTGGCCCGTCTCCGAGGCCGACGCGGTGCTCGCCGTCGACCTCATCCACGCGGCGCACTGGGACGCGACCGTCGGGCTCATCGCGGGCGCGCGGGTGCTGCTGCCCGACGACGGCCCGCTCGTCGTGCACGGGCCCCTGCGGGTGGGTGACAAGCATGTCGCGCGGCTCGACGCGCTCGACGCGGCGCTGCGGGCGGCCGACCCGGCGTGGGGCGTGCGCTCGCTCGCGGGGGTGCGCGCGGCCGCGGCAAAGCTGGGGTTCCGCGTCGCCGAGGTGACGGGCGGCGACGCGGTCGACGCGACCCTCGTGCTGCGCAAGGGGCGATGAGGCACTTGCGGGTCGCGCCGGGAGCACCACACGCCGTAGGATCGTGAGCGCCTTGTCCAGCCTACTGGTCTCCCGCAAGACGTTCGGATTGGCCGCGCTCGACGGCCTGATGGTGCTCTCCGCGCTGGTGCTCTCGGCCGCGGCCACGCGCGTCGGCACTGGCTTCTCCCTGCTCACCGTGCTCGCCCGCGAGTGGAAGGGCGCGACGGTCATCGCGCTCTCGGTGCACCTGCTCGCTTTCTACGTCTTCGAGCTCTACAACCTCCGGCTCGATTTCCGGCGGCTCCCCAACCTGCTGCGCTGCGTGGGCGCGGTCGCGACCGCCGCGGTGGTGCTGGCCGTGTCGAGCTACGTCGTGCCGCGCTGGGGCCTCGGCCGGCGCCTCTTCGCGCTCCACGCCGTGCTGCTCACCGTCGGCACCGTCGTCTCGCGCGTGGCCCTCTCGCGCCTCATCGCGCTGCGCGCGCCGCCCGACCGCGCGCTCGTCGTGACGGGCGCCCCGATCTCCAGCGACGTGATCGATGAGCTCGCCCACAACCCCGAGAGCCCCTTCGACATCGTCGGGATCATCTCGGTCGGGCGCCCGTCGATGATCTTCGACCCGCTGCACGCCGACACCCCGGCGCCGGTGTCGCCGATGGCCGAGTGCGCGACGGCCCTGCAGAAGGAGGGCGCCCGCCACCTGCTCGTGGCCAACCTCGACCAGCTGCCCGCCCAGGCCGCGCAGGAGCTCCTGCGCTTGAAGGGCGAGGGCATCCACGTGCACGAGCTCGCGTCGATCTACCAGGCCCTCTCCGGGCGCGTGCCGCTGCACCTCGTCGACGACCTGTACTTCCTCCGCGTGGCCGCCTTCACCCGCGACACCAACCCCGTGCTGAGCAACCTGCTGCGGGTCTTCGACGTGCTCGTGGCGCTCGCCCTCTACGCGCTCTCGTGGCCCCTCTGGATCCTCGCGTACGTGGGCATCAAGCTCACGATGCCCGGCCCCGCGCTGTACTCGCAGGAGCGCGTCGGCAAGGACGAGGTCCCCTACACGATCTACAAGTTCCGCTCGATGCGCATGGACGCCGAGAAGGACGGGCCCCGCTGGGCCACGCAGAACGACGACCGCGTCACGCCCTTCGGGCGCTTCCTCCGCCGTACGCGCATCGACGAGCTCCCGCAGCTCTGGAACGTCCTCCGCGGCGACATGTCCCTCGTCGGCCCGCGCCCCGAGCGCGCCGTCTTCGTCTCGCAGCTCAGCCGCGAGGTGCCCTACTACTCCCTGCGGTTCCAGATCCGCCCCGGTCTCACGGGGTGGGCGCAGGTCAACTACCGCTACGGCGCCTCGGTCGACGACACCCGGGTGAAGCTCTCCTACGACCTCTTCTACATCCAGGGTCGCTCGCTCTCGCTCTTCGCGGTGACCTTGCTCAAGACCGTCCAGACGGTGCTGTTCAAGCCCGGGTCGTAGGAGCGCCGCGGTGGTACGGTCACACCCGACGATGTCCACGCGCGCACTGGCACTCCTCCTGGTCGGCCTCGCGGCGCCCCTCGGCCTCGACGCGTGCTCGGCCCCGGTGTTCCCCGCGCGCCCCGCCGACGCGGGACCCGGCGTCGACCTCGGCGTCATCGAGCCCGGCGACGACGCGCCCGTCCCGCCCGACGACCGTCCCGTCGTGCCGGGCGAAGACGTCCCCGCCGGCACCGACCGCGGCGCGGTCGACCGCCCCGTCGCCGTGCCCGACGCGGGCCCGCCCCCCGACGTCGGGACCAACGTCACCTGTAACGTCTCGGCCTCGGTCGCCCGCGCCGTCCCCGCCTTCAACGAGGCCACCCTCGCGCGGGTGCGCGCCATCCGCGCCGCCGGCATCGCCCGCGGCAACCGCCCGCAGGTGTTCACCAAGATCGGCGACTCCATCACCGAGGCCGCGGGCTTCCTGCAGGACTACGGCTTCGGCTACGAGACCGACTTCGGGCGCTACGCGTGCCTGCGCGCCACGGTCGCGTACTTCGTGTCGGCGACCTTCTCCGACGGCAACAACAGCTTCAACCACCCGAGCGCGAGCGCGATGGGCGGCTGGCTCTCGTCGCAGCCGCTGCTCGGCGACCCCGACAGCCCGCTGCGCGCGGAGCTCAACATCACGCGGCCGCTCTACGGCATCGTGATGATCGGCACCAACGACCTCGCGAGCGGCACGCTCAGCGGGTACATGGCCAACCTCACGCGCATCCTCACGGTGATGGAAGACTTCGGCACCGTGCCCGTCGTCTCGACCATCCCCGACCGCGACGAGGACGCCCGCTTCGCCCCGCTCGTGACCTCCTTCAACGACGCCATCCGGGCCCTCGCCGCGTCGCGCAACCTCCCGCTGATCGACTACTGGGTGGTGATGCACGACCTGCCGTCGCACGGCCTCGACACCACCGACGGCATCCACCCGTCGATCTTCCGCGACATGGGCGACGCGCAGGGGCGCCAGCTCACCGACGCCGCGCTCCAGTACGGCTACAACATGCGCAACCTCACCGCGCTGCTGATGCTCGAGCGGCTCCGCGCGCTGCCGCAGTGACCCGCGGCCTCCTCGTCGCCCTGGCGCTGGCCGGGTGCACCCGCCGCGCGCCGCCCCGCTCGCGGCGCCCC
>JAQBQI010000238.1 GCA_028287085.1 Myxococcaceae bacterium | reverse complement strand
TCGCGCAGCCCGTCGGGGCGGCGGCCCGGCACCGGGCACGATTCGTTCGAGTCCGTGGTCTCCAGGGCGGTCGCGGTCGACGCGCCGTCGGGCGCGACGCGCACGAGGGTGCGCGTGATGGTCCGTCGCTGCCCGCTCCGGAACGTACAGTCGGAGAGCACGCCGCCGAGCACCTCCCACCCGCCCGAGGGGAGCGGGCGCGCGGAGCCGACGCACGCCACCCGCAACCCGTGGCGGGACGACGCGATGAGCGCCGCCTCGCCGGCCGCGTCGATGGGCGCATACAGGCGCGCGATCTCGTCGACGCCGCGCGCGACGCCGGCCTCGTTGCCGCGCGTGTACGCGAAGACCCACGCGACGGCGGCGCCGGACGGGGGATCGTTCTGGAGCGCCGCGAAGGCCGCCTCGCACGCGCCCGGTGCGGTCGCCGTCGCGCAGCGCACGCCCGCGGTGGTGCTGGTCATCCACATGGCGTCGGGGTTGAGCCCGCCGTCCCAGCTCGCCCGATTGATGGTCCGCATCTCCAGGTAGTCGAGCCCGGCGGCCCCGCGGAGCGCGTCGAGCCGGTTCTGCACGGAGTAGTTCCCCTCCTCGGCGGGGCACACGTCTTCGAAGGGCGGGCCCGCGTCGAACGCAGGGGCGTCGGGCGCGGCGGCGTCGGGCGCGGCGGCGTCGGATGCAGCGGCCACGACCTCCGTGCAGCCTTCCGCCGCGAAGGCCGCGACGAGGATCGATCGGAAGAGCTTCGGGAACGACGCCGACTCCGCGGTGCGGGGAGGGCGCCTGGGGCTGACACGCATGTTGGATCTCCTCGTCCGCCGCGGCGCACGCTGGCACAGCGCGCAGGCCGGATGCCGCGCTGCACCCGCACGAAGCCGGGCGGTGAGGCCCCACGGCTGCACGGGGCAGGCCGCGCGAGCGCCAACCGCCGAGTGAGCGATGCGGTCGCTACGTCGTGGGGATACGTCCGGCAACCCATCCGCCACCATCTGCTGCCGCCCCCCGCAAGCGATAGAACGTCGATAGAACAAGTCGGCCGGCGTCGGCATCTGCGTCGCTCTCTCGGCGCCCCCACCGATGGCCGACGGCGGTGGACCTGCGCACGTTGGCGCCCGCGACCCCGCGTGCGATGGGGTGGTGCACCAACGACCCGACGTTGGGCGAAACCGCCTCCGCCGAGTGACCGCCCACGCCGGCAGTCACCGGCCTCGCCCGGAGCGAAGCGGAGGGGCGCCCCCGCCCACGCTCCAGCGGCCGCCGGTGGAGCTTCGTCGCTCCGCGAGACGGTGACTTCGGGCGTTTGCGGGCGCGTCCCTCCGCGTCGCTCCGGGCGAGGCCGGTGACTGCCGGCGTGAGTGGTCACTCGGCGCAGGAGCGAGACCGCCGCGCGGCAGTGCTGGTGCCGGAGGTCGGGCGCGAGCGGGGGTTCGGCGGGTTCCTGCCGGCGGGAAAGGCGTGGCGGCGCGGGATCCCTGGCGCCCAACCGGTGTCGCAGCGCCATGCGACCCGCCGCCCTCGCGCTCGTGGCCCTCGTCTCCTGCGCCCGCTCGTCGACCCCCGCGGTCCGCGCGACCGACGCCTCCACCGACGCCTCGCGCCGCGCCACATCGGCCCGCCGTGAATCCCCTCGCCCCAGCCGGCAGGCCGCCGTGGAGGCCCTCCAGAACCGCGGCATCTTCGCGGCCCTCGGCGCAGCCGGCGGCGCGGGGTCGGGGTGGCCGGAGCCGAACGGCCCCTTCCAACGGCACCGCTACGAGGGTTGCTCCCCGGAGGAGCTCGCCGCGCACGACTGCGTCTCCGACGACCACCTCTCCCAACGCCTCCTCGCCCAAGACGCCCGCACCATCCTCGCCGCCTCGCGGCGCCCCGCCCGCGCCGCGCCCTGGCCCTCGTGGGACCGCCGCACCCTCACGCCCGGCATCCGCCGCGTCGCCGACCGGATGGGCCTCGACACCCGATCGCACGCGGCCCTCCGCCGCAACGGCTTCGCGGTGCTCGACCGCGAGAGCTTCGACTCGCCCTACGAGGCCCTGCGCGAGATCTACCGCCGCGAGCTGCCGCTCTACGTCACGCCCGACGCCATCCTGCACGCGGTGTTTCGCAGCCACGAGGCGCTGGTCGAGACGCTCGAGGGCCCCCTCGCCGCGCGGCTCGCGAGCGCCCTCGCCCGCGCCCACGCCGCCCTCCCCGCGGCCGCTGCGCAGTGGCCCGCCGAGGTCGGCCGCGACGTCGACCTGTACCTCACGGTCGCCCGCTCGCTCCTCGCCGCGGAGGCGGTCTCGCCCGCCTTCGCCGACACCCGCGCGGAGGCGACCCGGCTCGTGGCGAAGGTCGACGCCGCCGCCGGGCTCGCCGAGGAGCCGCTCTTCGGCCGCCGCCGTGTGCTCGACTTCGGCATCTTCGCGCCCCGCGGGCCGTACGCCGAGCGCGAGGAGCGCCGCCGCTGGTTTCGCGGCGCGACCTGGCTCTCGCGGGTCGAGTTCAACGTCGTCTCGCGCGACTGCCGCAGCTCGCAGACCGGCACCGCCCCGGACCCCACCGAGACGCCCCGCGAGGCCCTCGACGCCCTCGCGCTCGCCGAGCTCCTCGCCCGCGACGACGTGCGCGACACCGTCGCCCGCGCCGAGGGGTACTGGTCGTCGCTCGCGGGCCGCCGGGAGGACGTTCCGCCCGCCGAGCTCACGCGCCTCCGGGCCGCCGCCGGCATCACGCGGCTCGACGCGCCCGACGCCTTCGAGCGGCTGTCGCGGGCCGTCGGCGAAGGGTTCGTGCGCACCGCGCGGACGCACCCGATGCCCGAGGGCGTGAGCCGCCTCCCGGTGATCGCCACGGTGCTCGGGCCGCGCGTGGTGCCCGACGCCGCCATGACCTGGCACCTGGTGCACGACGCCATCCCGCTCCGCTTCGACCTCGGCGCCGCCGACGTGGCCCTCGCCCTCGGGCACGAGCCCGCCGCGCGCTACCTCGCCTCCGATCTCGGGCGCTTCCCGGGCCTGCGCGACGGCTTCACCCGGGCGCGCGCCGTCGCCCTCGCGCCGACGGCCGGCGGCGACCTCTACGGCGCGTGGTTCGAGGCGGTGCGTTCGCTGGCGCGCCGCCCCCCCGGGGCGCTGCCGTCGTTCATGCAGGGTCGCGCCTGGGACGACCTGCGCATGAACTCCCTCGTCGCGGGCTTCGCGCAGATCCGCCACGCCAACGTGCTCGAGGCCGCCGCGAGCTACGACGGCGCGGCGTGCGCGATCCCCGACGCGTACGTCGACCCGACGCCCGACCTCTACGACGCGCTGCTGGTCTACGTGGCCCGCATGCGGGCGCTGGTGGCGCGCGAGCGCGACTGGCTCCCGGCCGAGGACTGCGCCGGCCTCGGGCTCTACCTCGACGAGGCCGAGCGCACCTACCGGGTGCTGCGTCGCGTGGTGGCCGACGAGCTCGCGGGTCACGCCCTCACCGCGGCGCAGCGTCGCTTCGTCGGGTCGGTGGTGGAGGTGCTGCCCTCGTCGATGGGCGCGCCGTACCACACCGGCTGGTACCTCGACCTCTTCCCGGGCGAGGAGCCGGCCATGAAGACGGGCGCGTTCGTCACCGACTGGTACGCGTCGGTCAACGCCGGCCACGTCGCGTACCTGGGCGTGCGCGCGACGCGCCTCGGGCTCTTCGTGGTCGACCGCGGCGGCGCCCCTCGCCTCATGGTGGGGCCGGTGGCGCGCGCCTACGAGCACACCGGCGGCCTCGCGCGCCGGCTCGACGACGAGGCCGCGGGCGAGCTCCCCGAGGCGTCGGTGCGCGACCCGTGGGCGGCGTCGTACACGGTGACGCCGACCCCGCCGCCGCCCGTGAGCATCGACGACGAGGGCCTCGCCGACGACGACGAGGCGCCCGCCCCGCGCGCCGTCGCGGGACGCTTCACGGTGCGCGCGCGGGCGCCGCAGGGGACGATGTCCGTGGAGTACCTCGACGCGCGCGGGGCGGTGGTGGCGCGCGGCCGGACGGCGATGGGACCGACGGCCGCGACGCTGCTGGTGCAGTGGCTGCCGGCGACGCTGCGGGCGCACCCGCGGATGCGCAGCCCGGCGGGGACGGGCGGACGGGCGGGCGTGGTGTGCGCGACCCGCGTGCGGCTGGGGGAGTGGATCTCGGTCGCGCCGTCGCGCTCGGGCGACCACGAGCACGCGTGCGACGTCGACGAGGTCTACATCGACATGGACACGCTCTCCGTAGAGGAAGGAGCCGCGACACGTTGATGTTCGCGACGACGCGCGCTCCCTCCGCCCCGAAGCGGAGCGACTTCGTGGTCCGCGCGCCAGCGGGAGCCGTCCGACGAAGCTCCGGGCGCCACGAACCCCAATTCGTTTGTGGTAGACGATCCGCGAAGCGATCGGCTATGCCCGCAATCCGGTGCGTGGCGCAGCGATCCGACGGACCCTTCCAAGGCGGAAGGTCGGGCGCTCGGCCCTTTCCTTTCGCGCTCATCACGACGTGCGCCGAAGAAGCGAGTGATGACCAGACCCAAGGCATTGGAACCGACCTTCGTGCGCACCTCCGCGCTCGAACCCGCGTTGCTCGAAGAGATCTGGGAGTTCTATCGGCAGTTCGTGCGGCGCGACAAGGACGCCTTCCTCGACGCCGTCCGTCAGACCGACGAGGTCATCTACGCTCGCGCGCGGGTCGGCGGGCCGCTGCTCGCGTTCATCGCGGTGAAGCTCGTCGAGATCGATTGGGAGGGGCAGACGCACGGCGTCATCTACAACGTGTGGAGCGCCATCGACGGGAACCACCGGGGCACCAACCTCATGCAGCGCGTGGGCTTCCGCGTCTTCCTGCGCTACCGGCTGCGCCACCCGCTGCGCCCCGTGCATTTCATGATGACCTCGTCGACGTACAAGAGCTACCTGCTCATGGCGCGCAACTACTCCGAGTATTGGCCCAACCGTCGTGCGCCCACGCCGCCGCGCGAGCGCGCGATGATGGACTCCGCCGTGGCCGCCGCCGGGCTCTCCAGCTGGGACCCCGAGCGCGGCGTGCTCGAGCGCTTCGGCGCGCTCCGGTACCTCGAAGGCGTGGTCGCCGACGACGGCGAGCAGGGCGACCCCGACATCGCCTTCTACGCGCGCGCCAACCCGGGGCAACCCGAGGGCGACTCGCTCGGGTGCCTCGCCCCGCTCTCGCTCAACAACTGGGCGTACATGGCCTACCGCGGCGTGCGCCGGACGCTGCGCCCGCGCCGCGCGGTGAAGACCGCGTAGGGCGCCGAGGCTTCGCCCCCCCCGGCGGCATTCATCGGCCCATGACGAGGCGGGGCCACCCACGACGGATGACCGTCGCCCTTGAAGGCCATGTTAGCGTGTGGGCCGCTGGCGTAGAACACAGGAGGGCCTTCGATGCTTCATTGGAGAGGACTTGCGATTGTCGTGACCCTGCTCTCCGCCGCGTGCGGCGGAGACGCAGGCACCCAGGGGACCGTCGACTACAGCAGCCTGGTCGACATGGACGGCGACGGCTACAGCCCGCACGGCTGCGACTGCAACGACGCCAACCCCACCACGTACCCGGGCGCGCCCGAGACCAGCACCACCGACGCGGAGGACCAGAACTGCGACGGCCGCGGCAAGAACCTCCCCGCGACCGACGCCGACCGCGACGGCTGGACCATCGCCGGCGGCGACTGCGTCGACACCGACCCCACCATCTATCCCCACCGCAACTGATCCGCGCCGCGGCCGCGCCCGTCGACACCGGGGGCTGGCGCCGGGCATTCCAGACCGGCATCGCCACCCGGAGTCGCAGGCTCCGAACCCGTCATTTGACACCCGACGATCGCAACCAGCATCAGCCCGCCCAGTCGCAATCGTTTGTTCCGCATGTCCTTCTCCGTTCGATGCGAGCGCCGCGCACCAGGGCGCGGGCCGTGACTCCGTCGGCGCAAAGGTCGTACCGGCCGTGCCCGCCGAAGTGCCTGGTCGAATGACCTGTTCCCTATAAGTGCACCCACGCTTCGGGCGAGGGCAGACACTCGTGGAAGAACGCCCTCGGGGCGCTCGACGTCGACGGTCCGCCCGCGACGAAGGAGGCCAACGCGTCCCGCGCGAACACCAACCCGAGCGGGCGCGGCGTGCGCGAGGTGCCCGACGCCGCGGTGGAGCGCCTCGGGTCGGTGTTACGGTCGGCGCATGCCCGCCTGGACCCGCCTGCTGGTGCCCCTGGTGTTGCTCTCCGCGGCCTGCGACGGGGCGCCCGACGCGCCCGCCGAGGAGGACGCCGGCGACGACCCCGACGCCATCGAGTGGCTCGACGCCGCCCCCCACGAGAAGCCCGACGTCGGCAAGCCCGACGCCGGCGCGGCCGACGCGCCCGACGCGCCCGACGTCGGCTTCGATGCGCCCGCGGTGGCCCTCGACGCGCCCGGCTTCGACGCTCCTGCCGTCGACGTTCCCGCCGACCGCCCGCGGGTGATCGACGCCGCCGCCGACGTGCCCCGTGACGTGCCCCGTGACGCCGCGCCCGACGCGGGCGGCTACCCCTACCCGACGCCCATCCGCCATCTCGTCGTGCTCATTCGCGAGAACCGCACCTTCGACTCGATGTTCTCGGGCTTCCCCGGCGCCGAGAGCGCCACCACCGGGCTGCGCTCCGATGGCACCCGCGTGCCCCTCCGACGCGCGCCCGACGGCGACCTCGCGGGCGACATCCGGCACAACCACGACGGCGCCACCATGGCCTTCCACGGCGGCCGCATGAACTGGTTCGACCGCAACGCCGACCTCCACTCCGACAGCGGGTCGCCGCTGGCGCCCTTCGTCCACTACCCCGAGGCGCTGATTCCCAACTACTGGCAATACGCCCGCCGGTACGTGCTCTGTGACCACTTCTTCTCGACCTCGCTCGCGGGCAGCTCGCCCGGGCACTTCGCCTTCTGGACCGCGCAGGTCCCGCTCATCGAGAACCCCGACTGCCCCGGCGACGCCTGCGCCGACGGCAGCGGCTGCTTCGCCCACGGCGCCACCGCCACCGTCATCAACCAGGACACCTGCGCCATCGCCGCGCGCCCCGGCGCCCCGTGCTTCGATGTTCCCACCGTGGTCGACGCCTTCCCCGCGCCGCTCACCTGGCGCGTGTACGCCAACGGCACCGACCCCCACGGCGTCTCGACCCCGCTCGCGATGGCCCGCGGCATCACCCGCAACGAGGCCGCCTTCCACGCCCACACCCGACTCCAGTCTTCGTTGATCGCCGACCTGCGCCGCGGCGACCAGTCCAACCTCCTCATCGCCCACGTCGGCGGAACCGTCGGCGAACACCCGCCCCACGGCCTCTGCCCCGGCGAGGGCTTCGCCACCGAGGTCGTCAACGCCGTCATGGCCGGGCCCCACTGGCGCGACACGGCCATCCTGCTGACCTACGACGACTGGGGCGGCTTCTACGACCACGTCTCCCCGCCGCAGGACCGCTGCGCCAACGGCGACCACGTGCACCTCGGGTTCCGGCTGCCGCTCATCGTGGTGTCGCCGTACAGCCGCCGCAGCGCCGACCCCGCGCACCCCTTCGTCTTCCACGGCGTCACCGACCAGACCTCCGTCACGCGCCTCATCGAGGACGTCTTCCGCCTCCCCCGCCTGCACGCCCGCGACCGCCACGCGCGCGACGCGAGCGCCGGCAGCCTGCTCCCGGTGTTCGACTTCGCGCACCCCGACTTCGCCGCGATGCCCCTCACGCCCCGCCGCTGCCCGTAGGCCCATCGGACCGCGCCCGCGGCTTCGCATTACGCTGGTCGCAGCAGGCCCGACGGGCCCTCCCCCAAACCCCCTCCCAGGTCTGGGACTGAGGGTTGACCCCATCTCCGCCGAAGCGAAAGTGGTGCGCAACCCGCTGATTCGCCGGGGTTCCGCGCGATGGCGCGTCACCCTGGGCTTTCAGACGCACGGGCCTGAGAACTCCTCGTCCTTCTCCTCCCTGCGACCCGTTGCGCCCTTGCGGTTCTTTCTCCCCCATCGCTCGCGGAGCGCCGCGACCGGGCAACCTCAGCGGCCGCGTGAATCAGGGGCCGCGTGAATCAGGGGCCGAGCCAGAGGGTGCAGCGGCCGGCGATGCACGACTGGCGGTTGGGGCAGGCGTTGTTGCATGCGCCGCAGTGGGCGGTGCTGTTCTGGAGGTTGGCGCAGTCGGTTCCGCACTGGGTGAGCGGCGGGGTGCAGGCGACGTCGCAGGCCGAGAGGGGGTTGCTGTTGGAGACGCCCTGGGTGACGTTGCAGACGCGACCGGGGACGCAGAGGGTGCCGTTGCTGGCGCCGCAGATGCGACCGTCACCGTCCGACAGGCCGCAGCCGCTGCGGCCGCCGATGGTGCGGAAGGAGGTCCCCGGCGTGCACCGGTCGGCGCAGACGCCGAGGGTACAGAAGGGCGTGCTCGTGGCCGGGCAGGCGTTGCCGCAGGCGCCGCAGTTGGCGGAGTCGCTGCGGGTGTTGACGCAGGTGGTGCCGCAGAGGGTCAGCGGGAAGCAGCGGTCGGGGGCCGTGGTGCACCGGCCCGCGACGCAGAGCTGCCCGATGGCGCAGGTGTTGTTGCACGCGCCGCAGTGGGCGACGCAGTTCTGGAGGCTGGCGCAGTCGGTCCCGCACTGGGTGAGGGGCGCGCGGCACGCGACGTCGCAGCCCGACGCGGGCGCGTTGGCGCTGGTGGTCTGGACGACGTTGCACACCCGCCCCGGGGCGCACGGCACGTTGAAGCTCGCGCTGCGCCCGCAGTCGAGGCCGTCGCCGTCGGTGAGCGAGCAGCCGCTGCGTCCGTAGAACGAGCGCGAGGTGGTGCCGGCGGGACAGCTCGTCACGCACTGACCGAAGGCGCAGAGCTGGCCGGCGGGGCAGGCGTTGCCGCACGCGCCGCAGTGGGCGGGGTCGCTGCGGAGGTCGACGCAGCCCGTGGAGCACAGGGCCTGCGGGTAGCAGCGGTCGGGGGGCGTGAGGCACTGCCCCGCGACGCAGTGCTGGCCGACGGCGCAGGCGTTGTTGCAGGCACCGCAGTGGGCGACGCTGTTCTGGAGGCTGGCGCAGTCGGTCCCGCACTGGGTGAGAGGCGCGCGGCACGCGACGTCGCAGCCCGAGAGGGGCGGGTCGGAGCCGTTCTGGACGACGCCGCAGACGCGGCCCGGCAGGCACACGGTGCTGTTGTTGGTGCACGCCAGGCCGTCGCCGTCCGAGAGCACGCAGCCAGGGACGGAGTTGATCGTGCGGCTGGTGGTGCCGGCGGGGCAGGTCGCCACGCACTGGCCGAGGGCGCAGATCTGGCCCGCGGGGCAGGCGTGGCCGCAGGCGCCGCAGTGGGCGGAGTTGCTGCGGATGCTGACGCAGGTGGTGCCGCAGAGGGTCTGCGGGAAGCACCGGTCGGGGGGTGTGGTGCACCGGCCGGCGACGCAGAGTTGCCCGATGGCGCAGGCGTTGTCGCAGGCGCCGCAGTGGGCGACGCTGTTCTGGAGGCTGGCGCAGTCGGCGCCGCACTGGGTGAGCGGGGCGGAGCAGGCGACCGCGCAGCCCGACCGGGGGGTGTTGCTCTGGCCGCTCTGGACGACGTCGCAGACGCGGCCGGCGGTGCAGACGGTGCCGCCGTTCGAGCACGATCGCCCGTCGCCGTCCGAGAGGACGCAGCCCGAGCGCGAGTTGATCGTGCGGCTGGTGGTGCCGGCGGGGCAGCCCGTCACGCACTGGCCGAAGGCGCAGAGCTGGCCCGCGGGGCAGCTGTTGCCGCAGGCGCCGCAGTGGGCGGGGTCGCTGCGGGTGTTGGTGCAGGCGGTCCCGCAGGTGACGCGCGGGAAGCAGGGGTCGGGGGGCGTGGTGCACCGGCCGGCGACGCAGAGCTGCCCGATGGCGCAGGCGTTGTCGCAGGCGCCGCAGTGGGCGGCGCTGTTCTGGAGGTTGGCGCAGTCGGTGCCGCACTGGGTGAGCGGCGCGCGGCACACGAGGTCGCAGCTCGAGAGCGGCAGCGTGGAGGGGTCGCGCAGGCTCACGGCGCAGACGCGGCCGTCGGTGCAGGCGCCGCTGGCGTTGCACTCGCGGCCGTCGCCCTCCGCGAGGACGCAGCCGACGCGCGAGCTGGGGAAGGTGTCGCTGCTGGTGCCCGCGGGACAGCTCGCGACGCACTGGCCGTAGGCGCAGACCCGGTTGGTGGGGCAGATGTTGCCGCAGGCGCCGCAGTTGGCGGGGTCGCTGCGGGGGTTGACGCAGGTGGTCCCGCACGGGGTGAGGGGGTAGGCGCAGAGCGTCCGCGCGACGCAGACGAAGCCCGCGCACACCTGCTCGGCGCCGCAGGCGGTGCGGCAGGCGCCGCAGTTGGTGGCGGTACCGAGGTCGGTCTCGCAGCCGTTGCTCGCGTCGCCGTCGCAGTTGCCGAAGCCCGCGGCGCAGACGATGGCGCACGCCCCGTTGACGCAGTTGGGGAGCGCGTGGGCGGGCGTCGGGCAGACGTTGCCGCAGCGGCCGCAGTGGGCGATGGCGCTGTCGATGCCGCGCTCGCAGCCGTTGGCGGCGTTGCCGTCGCAGTCGCCCCAGCCCGCTGCGCAGGTGAGCGAGCACAGGCCCGCGGCGCAGGCGCCCGCGGCGTTGGGCGCGGCGGCGCAGGGGACGGCGGAGAAGCTCTGGCCGTCGGGGGCGCAGACCTGCTGCTGGGTGGCGGAGAGGCAGGTCGTCGCGCCCGGGGTGCAGACGCGGGCGCGGCAGGTGGCGTCGACGCAGGAGTGGCTGGCGAGACAGTCGCCGTCGACGTTGCAATCGACGCAGCGCATCTGCGACGGGCTGCACACCTGCGAGGTGGCGCGGCAGTCGGCGGAGGAGACGCAGGAGCCGGGGGCGTCGGGGGCATCGAGCGCGACGGGGAGATCGGGCGCGACGGGGAGATCGAGCGCGACGGGGAGATCGAGCGTGATGACGACGTCGCTGGCGTCGCTGGCGTCGGGTGAATCCATCACGGACGCGTCGGGATCGGCGGGGACATCGAGCGCGGGGACGTCGAGCGGGGTGGTGTCCAGTGAGTCGACGTCCGGCCGGGCGGCGTCGGGCGGTGTCGTGGGCGTGTCGGCCACGGGCGCGTCGAGGAGCGGCGCGCGGTCGGACTCAGTCCCGCCGTCGGTGGACGGCACCGGGTCCGAGCAGGCGCTCACGGCCAGAACAAGAGACACGAGCGCCCATCGCATGGCCAAACCCCCCCCGGGAGGAACTGTCGTCGAGACAGCGGGCATCCTATCGGGTGCGGCGCCGGATCAGAAGGAGACCCGCGATGCAGTGATGCGGCGCGGCGTGGTGGGATTCATCGCGCCCGCCCGGCGTCGACGAAGCTCCAGCGGCCACATCCGGATCTCTCGACGCCGCCGTGACACCGCGCGCTTCTGGTCATGGACCTCCGGTGAACCCGAGCGGATCCCTGCCAACAAGGTCGGTTCGCCCATCCCCCCGTTGTGCGGGCTGGACCTGCACCGGGTCGACCACCCTCGCGAGCGTGCGCGACGGCCTTCCCCCCGCGGCGCCGCAGTCGGATTCGAGCGGACTCAGGGGCGATCGGTGAAGTACCGCTCGCCGCTCATCGAGACGTAGGGGCGCGCCGGGCAGCCGTGCGCCGGAACCGCGTGGCGCACCAGCCACGGGGCGTTGGCCGCGAGCAGCACGAGCGCCTGTAGCCCGACCACCCACCACGCCGCGCGGGCGTCGCCGCGGGCGCGCTCGATGACCTCGGCGCAGACCGCGGTGAGAGCGGCGACGGGCTCCGCGACGGCGAGCCCCTGCGAGCGGCTGTGGAGGCGACCGAGCGCGCCGGCGCCGACGACCAGGGACATGGCGAGCAGCGTCGGGCGCTCCATGGCGTCGGGGGCGGCGGAGTCGCGGCGGCGGGCGACGCTCGCGACGAAGCGCGCGTGCAGGGCGACGAGCGCGACGGTCACGATGGCGCCACCGAGCAGCGCGGCCGCGGTCGCCGCCGGAGCCCACGTCGAGCGCGACGTTGAGGGC
>JAQBQI010000237.1 GCA_028287085.1 Myxococcaceae bacterium | reverse complement strand
GCTGGGGCGCTCGACGGGTGGAGGTAGGTACTCGATGGGCGACACCGCTTGGGCTCTCCCGGCGTCGTGAAGGCAGGGGCGAGTCACGACACCCTCTCGTCGAGCGCCCCAGCGCTCGACGCTCGCGCAGAGAGCCCCGCGCAGGCGGGGCGGTCAGATCCAGGCCCCCAGTTCAGCGGTTGCAGGCCCGCGTCGCGGGCCGTCCGCAACCGCGAAGTGGGCGGCGACCCACGCGGCTCCCCCTCCATCAAGATGTGTAGAAACGATAGGGCTTCAGCCCGTCGGCACGGCGGGCGTCACGCCCGGACAAGATCACCAGCCGCGCGAATCAGGTGACGGGCTCGTGGATGGGCTGCGGCACGGGGCCCGGGATCTCGAAGGGCACCGGCTCGTGGATGGGCTGCGCGGGCGTGCCCGGCACCGGGTCGTAGTGCGGCATCGGGCCGGGAATCACTCCCGGGTACATCGGCTGCGCGGGCTCGGGCGAGGGCCGCGACGGCTGCTCGTTGGGGGGCTCGGGGGTCGGCACGATCACCGGCCCGGGCGGCACGCCGGGCACGGGCTCGATCGGTTCGATGCCCCCGCCGGTCGCGGGCGCCGGGTCGTCGGTCCATCGGTCGTCGGGGTGTCCGTCCATGGGCGTCGTCTCCGTTCGGGGGGTTGCAGCGCGGCAGCGAACCGGTGGTCGTTGTGGTGACCGCGCGGCGTCATCGCAACCCGGCCTGCGGCCCGCGCCCCGTCGGCCCCATGCAGGGCGGCGATGACCCCGCTCACCTCGCTCCCGCCGCCGCCCGTCGCGCTGCTCGACCTCGCCACGGGGTACCAGCGCGCGCGCACGCTGTTCACCCTCGTCGAGCTCGCGCTGCCCACGCTGCTCGCCGCCGCGCCGCTGCCCCGCGAGGCCATCGCGCAGCGGCTCGGCGTGCACCCGCTCGCCGCCGACCGCTTCCTCAACGCCTGCGTCGCGCTGGGCCTGCTCGAGCGCGACGGCGTGACCTTCCGCAACGCCCCCGACGCGTCGACCTTCCTCGTGCGCGGGGCGCCCACGTACCTCGGCGACCAGGTGCTGCTGCACGCGCGCACGACCTACGGGCTGTGGTCCGACCTGACGACGACGCTGAAGACGTGGCGGCCCGGCGCGACCGACGGCGCGACCCCGGCCGAGGACGACCAGGGGGCCGACGCGATGCGCGGCCAGCACAACCTCGCGCTGCTGGTGGGCCACAGCCTCGGCGGCGCGTACGACTTCTCGCAGCACCGCCACCTGCTCGACCTCGGCGGCGGCACCGGGGCCATGGCGATCAGCGTGTGCGCGCTGCACCCGTCGCTGCGCGCGACGGTCTACGACCTGCCCGCGGTGGCCGACGCGGCGCGCGGCTGCGTGCGCGAGGCGGAGCTCGCCGACCGGGTTGCGGTCGCCGAAGGGAACTTCAAGACCGACCCGCTGCCCGACGGCTACGACGTCGCGCTGCTGGCCAACCTGCTCTCGGTGTCGAGCGAGGAGACCAACCGCGCCCTGCTGCGCCGGCTCTACGAGCAGCTCCCGAGCGGCGGGGCGGTGATCCTCAGCGGGTGGATCCTCGACGAGGGCCGCACGTCGCCGACGATCCCGGTGCTCTTCTGCCTGCAGGACATCAGCTGGAACGCGCCCGACGTCGAGCGCTCGGCGGGCAACTACGTGGGGTGGCTGCGCGACGCGGGCTTCGTCGACGTGGCGCACCGCCCGCTCTGCCCGCCGAGCAGCATGGTGGTGGGGCACAAGCCCTAGCGGGTCGGTCGCGCTCCGCTCGACCTTGATCGCGGGAACAGCTTCCCACAGATAGCGTGCCGGTCGGCGCCGCGTGGCGTTGGGAGGACCCCATGTACCCTGGTGACGCTCCGGCCGTCGTCCTGTTCGGCATTCCCCTCATCGCCACGGCCGTCGTGGCCCTCGTCGCCCTCGGCTGGCGTCACGCCGGCGGCCGCCTCGCCCCCGCGCTCGCGCTCGGCGCCGCGTGGCTCGCGCTCTTCGCGGCCCTCGCCTCGAGCGGCTGGCTCGCGCGCACCGACGCCCGCCCGCCGCCCTTCGCCCTCGTCGTGCTCCTCATCTTCGCGGGCTCCCTCGGGCTGGCATGCTCGTCCGCGGGCGCGCGGCTGGCGCGCGGGCTCCCGCTGGCGGCGCTGGTCGGCCTGCACGCCTTCCGCCTCCCGCTCGAACTCGTCATGCACCGCGCCGCCACCGCCGGCGTGATGCCCCCGCAGATGAGCTACTCGGGCCGCAACTTCGACGTCGTCACCGGCGTCACGGCCCTGCTCCTGGCGCCCTTCGCCGCCCGCGCCCCGCGCGCGGTGCTCCTCGCCTGGAACACCCTCGGCCTCGCCCTCGTCCTCAACGTCGCCGCCGTCGGCGTGGCGTCGAGCCCGGCCTTCAGGGCCTTCGGGCCCGACCGGGTGAACACGTGGGTGCTCTACTTCCCCTTCGTGTGGCTGCCGGGCGCGCTCGTGACCGTCGCCATCGCGGGGCACCTCGTGCTCTACCGCCGGCTGCTCGCGCCCCGTAGCGCAACGCGATCGTACACGCAGACATCGTCGCGCCTCACCGTGGCGTCAGATAGACCATCGGGGGGCGTTCCGGGCGAGAGGTGACGCCTGCGGTGTCGCAGGGAGTGTCAATCGATTGTCGACAGTGCGCGCTTCACGCGACCCTGATTGTATAGCTTGTCGCGATACTCGTTGGGGTCAGCTGTGAACGCCTCGATCGCGCGGTCGTCCCGGAGTCGCTCGAGGTCGGGCGTCATCACAGCATGCGAGCGCGAGGCGGCTCGCAGTCGCCGGTCAAGGCGCGTCATGCAGAACGGGCGGGCGGACTCGCGCGGCTGCCGCGTGGCGCACCCGGTGGTGCGACGCAGCAGTCGCCGGACGTGTCGTTGATGGTTAGGCGCTTGAAGGGCTTTTTCGGGCGTTGCGTGAACGGATGTCTCGACCACCCGGGCGAAGCTCCGATTCAGACTCCGAGGCACGCGTAGTCAGAGGCATCGCGTCTTGCGGCGAGGAAGAAGTCGCACCCGGCGGTGAAGCTCGCGGCTCGGATGGTCTACTCCGACTCGTTGATGATGACGGGCGCGGCTGCGTTGAACTCGCCCCGGAAGAGAAACCCCTCGCGCGAGAACGTCGAGCGCACGCCGTCGCCGTCGAGGTCACCGATCGCGGTGATGGTGAAGCCGGCACCGCGACCGCCATAGGCGCCAATGCCGACTCCGTCCGTGGTGACGCGGTATTGGTAGTAGTGCCGCGCGCCGAGGGAGAAGCCGAGGGCGCGCCAGCCGGGGTCGCGCCGCCAGGCCGAGGGATTGGCCGGGTAGCGCGTCGCCGTCGGAGCGCCCGCGGGGGTCGCGCTGGCGCTCACGAACTGCCCGACGCTCAGCTCGGACGACCGGTTGTAGTACGCGAGCTCGGCGTCGTAGATGCGCTGGAGATTGGCGACGGCCTCGGCCGCCCGGCGGCGCCGGATGATCTCGGGGACCACGCCGGAGGCCAGCATCGCCCCGATCGCGAAGAACGCCCACGGCAGCCCGAGGCGCGGGCCGATCACGCGCGGCACCGTTCGCACGCCCTTCCGGAAGGGCGTCGGGGCGGCCGTCGGGGTCAGCGTCAGGCCGCACCGGACGCACTGCCCGTCGGCCGTCAACTTCGTAGAACCGCACCCCGCGCACACCATCGACGTGTACCTCCGGTGCGCCGATGAGACGGGGCGGCAATGCTGGCGTCAACCGCGCGCTCACGAGGATCGGGGCGCGGGGCGCAGCCTGCGGATCACCCGGCAGCCAGCGGTGCATCGGGCATCCGGCTCAGGCGCCGTGGCAGCCGACGCAGGGTGGGCGATTCAAGCGCCTGACCGCGCCTCGGGTCCTGCTCCTGCGACGCTTGCTCCCTTGCGGTTTCTTCTCCGGTGGTCTCTCCGCAACCACGCCCAAGGCGCAAGCCCCGCCAGCTCACTCGCGCGCCACGACGAGCGTCGCCTTGGCGAGGTGCTCGCGCACGAAGGCCAGCACCTGCCCGCGCACGTCGGCCGCCGTGGCGCCGCACATCTCGGCGTAGGCCGCGACGCCGTCACCGACGGTGCCCACCGCGGTGATCGCCTCGAGCAGGGCCCAGCTCGCCTCGCTGAGCTCGCGGCTCGCGGCGATGCCGCGCTCCGAGCGCGCCCGCCAGGTGGGCACCACGCTGCGGTCGGGGGTCGCGCGCTCCTCGACGAACACGAGGCCCGGGGCGGGGCGCAGCGTCGCGTCGAGCAGGGCGGCGTCGCTGCCCGAGGCGAGGTCGATCGCGTCGCACCAGCGCGCGAGGTCGTCGCCGTCGATCGCGCGGATCGAGCGCACGTTGAGGCTGATGGTGAAGCGCCCGCCGGGCGGCAGCAGCAGCACGACGGCGTGGCTGAACTCCGCGACGCCGAGGGCCCGCAGGTGCCGCCGGTAGCGGCGCACGTCGGCGGGGTACGACTCCAGCGAGGCGAGCGAGCGCGCGCTGTAGCCGACGGACATGTGGTCGGGCGACATGCCCGGCGCGGCGAAGACCGCGACGTCGACGGGCGCGTCGCCGAGGGCCGCGCGCAGGCGCAGGTGCAGCGCGGCCTCGGGGCGCACCGGCGCGTCGAGCAGGATCAGCGCGCGGCCCGACGGGGTGAGCATCGGCGGGGTCTGCGCGATCATCGAGACGGCGAACTCGTCGCCGTACTCGCCGCCGTACAGGAAGACGGCCTCGCCGATGGCGGGCGGGCGCGCCACGAAGGGCGGCTGCGAGACCACGAGGTCGAAGCGCCGCCCGGCGACCGGCGCGAAGAGGTCGCCCGCGAGAAACTCCGCCGACAGCCCGTGCAGGCGCGCGTTGAAGCGGGCCATCTCGACGGCGCGGGGGTTGATGTCGATGCCCACCGCGCCGGGGCAGCCGCGGTCGGCGGCGACGAGGGCGAGGGTGCCCGCGCCGCAGCCGACGTCGAGCACGCTCGGGGGAGGGGTGCGCGGCAGCAGGCGGGCGATCTCGTCGGTGGTGGGCCCGGGGCCCATCACGGCGTCGCCGTCCTGCGAGAGCGGATCGGAGAGGATCCACAGGCCCATGAAGGGCATGAAGAGGAAGGGCGAGCGGGCGTCGCCGCGCGCGTCGCGCACGACGAGGCCGAGGTCGAGCGCGAGGGCGGCGAGCGCCGGGGTGAGGGCGCGCTCGACGCGGGCGAAGGGCACCGCCGCGGAGTACGCGAAGAGCAGCGCGAGGTCGCTCGCGGGCGCGTCGTCGAGCGGCAGCGCGTCGTGCACGAGGGGCAGGCGCAGGGCGTCGAAGAGCCCCGGGGCGATCGACTCGCCGCGCGCGATGGCGTCGGCGTCGTAGCCGACCGCGGTGAGCCGGGCGCGGAGCGCGTCGGCCTGGTCGGGGGTGAGCAGCGCGAGTCGGTCGATGGGGGGGAGCGTCATGGCCGGGCGAGGAAAGCACCGGAGCGCCGCCCGTGTCGATGCGCACATCGCGACGGAACTTGCGGCCCCGCCGGGCGTCTGTACCCAGCGTGACCCGAACCTGGCGCCTGGAGTCTGCGGCTCTCTTCGGACTCTGGGCCTCGGCCACGGCCCTGCTCGTCGCGGCCGCGGTGATCCCGTCGGGCCCCGTGCGCGCCGAAGCCCTCGCGCGGGCGCCGGTGACCGCCGCGGCCCCGGCGCGCC
>JAQBQI010000206.1 GCA_028287085.1 Myxococcaceae bacterium | reverse complement strand
TGGGCGCGACGACCGCCGTCGCCCCACCCGCGGCGCCCGCCGCGAGCGGCGCGCGGCGCGGCGTCGTGCGCGAGACCATGGACTCCGGCGGGTACACCTACCTCCGCGTGGAGGGCGACGGCGCGAGCGCGTGGGTCGCCGTGCCCGTGACCGCGCTCGCCGTCGGCGACGAGGTCGAGGTCCCGGCCGGCAACGAGATGCCCGGCTTCCACAGCCGCACGCTCGACCGCACCTTCGCGCAGCTCACCTTCGCGAGCGGGGTCCGCGTCGTGCGCGGCGGCGTCGCGCCGGCGCCCGCGCCCGCGGTGTTGCCGCCGGGTCACCCCCCGATCGCCGGTCGCGCATCGCCCGACGGCGTCTCGCACTGACCGCGCCCCGAGGCCTCCGCGCCGCGGACAACCCGCGATTGACGCTCGGCGGGCGAGCGTTCGATGGGGTCTGCGATGAAACATCGGGGGGCTGGATCGCGCTCGCGGTCGTCCCTTGCTTCAAGCGGCCGCCACTGTGCCGACGGGCTGAAGCCCGCGGCAGCGCTGGCGGATGATGCCCTCCATCGAAAGCCCGCGACGCGGGCTTTCAGTGGGTCGTCGGAGGCTCCATCGTTGCCGCGGGCTTCAGCCCGTCGGCACGGCGGGCGCCGCGATCACCTGCCCGAATCAGGGCGCGGGCGGGAGCGGCGCCCCGAGGCGCGTGCGCACCCAGTCGTGGTAGCCGAGCGCGCGGCCGCCGACGACCCAGCGGGCGGGGTCGTGCTGCACCATCGGGTCGAAGTCGGCGAGCTCGCGGTTGGCGGGGCGCGAGACGACGCCGTCGCGCAGATACACCGGGCGGAAGTTGCGGAAGCCGCCGCCCTGCCACGACGAGCCGAGGGTGAGCTGCGCGGAGAAGCGGCGGGCGGTGAAGCTGCCGCCGGGGTGGCCGTCGATGAGGCGCACCTCGCCGTCGGCGCGCACCTCGTAGACGACCAGCACGTGCCCGTCGGGGTCGTAGAAGGCCGTGCCCGGGCGGATCGCCTCGCGGTCGACGCGCACGGGGTAGGTGTCGCTGTCGTCGAGCTCGGGGCGCATGCGGAAGTAACCCGAGTGCACGGTCGAGCCGAGGTCGTGCAGGAGCCGGCGCGGGGTGGCGTAGTCGGTCCAGCGGCGGGTGGAGGTGGGGCGGTTGGTGAAGGCGTAGCGGCCGTCGCGGGCGGGGCGCTCGGCGCGCAGGCTGGACGTGTGCACGAAGGGCAGCTTGCGCCGCCACGCGAAGAACGCGCGGAGGATGTACGGCACGTCGGCGCAGTCGGCGCGGAAGGTCGAGCGCCGCCCCGGGACGGCGAGGGGGTTGAGGTCGGCGCGGTCGAGGCAGTCGGCGAGCGTGCGGCAGCGGCGGGCCTCGACGGCGCGCCCGATGGTCTGCACCCAGCGGCCGTACTCGGCCTCGGCGGGGCCATCCCACGAGCGCACCACGGGCCACGCCTCGGTGATGGGCCGGTCGCTCGCGCCCACGCGCCGCGGCCGAGGGCTCGCGGGGGAGGGGAGGCTGATCGCGGCGGCGACGGGCCGCAGCTGCGCGGCGGCGGGCGCGGGGAGGACCATCGCGGCGGCGACGGCGAACAGGCCAGCGATGATTCCCTTCATCAGGGGCAGGACCCATAGTCGCGCCCGGTCGAGCGCGTCTCGCGGGCTTCGCGCGGACTCTCGGTCCTACCTGACGGAGAGCACCCTGCGCGGGTCGACGTCGGGCGCCGTCTCGGGGCCGAAGGTGACGGGCGTGGCGACGCCGTACACCCGGTCGACGCGGTTGCGCAGGCGCTGCTCGGCCCGGTACCACGCGCGCCGCGTCGGGTCGTCGGCGCAGGTGGCGCGCTCGGGCGATCCGTCGGGCGCGCCCCACCGCAGCTCGGGGCAGTGCGAGGGGTCGAAGCTCAGCGCGTAGAGGCGGTCGATGACGTCGTCGACGGTGAGCGCGACGCTCGCGCCGGCCGAGTTCGTGTACTGGAAGCGGCACGCGGGCGCGGCGGTCTCCTCGCGCCAGACGCGGGCGTACGAGGCGCGCAGCTCGCTGCCCGCGGGCTGCGCGAGGGCCGTGTCGCGCAGGTCGCGCAGCACCACCTTGAGGGCCGCGTCGCGCGACGGCGTCGACCAGGTCTCCCAGTCGCCGGTGGTGCCGTAGATGTTCCAGGGGAGGTAGTTGGGGTGCGGGCGCGCGGTGAGGCCGTCGGTGCGCGCGAGGTCGACGGCCTCGACGCGGTCGACCACGTCGCGGCACATCGACTGGACCATCTCGCGGTAGTCGCTCACCGGGTCGCGGGCGGCGCCCGGCGTGGCGAGCGCGACGCGCACCCACTCGTGGAAGGTCACGCGCCAGCCGCCGTCGACCCAGGCCGACGCGTCCCACTGCGAGCGCTCGTCGACGTCGGCGAGCTCGGCGTCGCGGGCGCGCACCACGTAGCGCCCGTCGAGGCGCTGCGGGCGGAAGTTCTTGAAGCCGCCGCCCACGCGCGCGGTGCCGATGGCGTAGCGCGGGCCGAAGCGCTTCCAGGTGAGGCTGCCGTCGGGGTGGCCGTCGATGAGGTGCACCACGCCGTCGTCGCGCACCTCGGCGACGAGCAGCACGTGCCCGTTGGGGTCGTAGTAGATCGACCCCGGGCGCAGCGCCCCGCGGCGCACGGCGACGGGGTAGAAGTCGCCGTCCTGCACGTCGGCGGTCGAGCGGTACATCCCCGAGTGCACCAGCTCGACGACCTTGTGGAACACCGCGCGCGGCGTGCGGTAGTCGCGCCAGAGCGACCAGCGCGTGGGGCGCAGGCCGAGGGCGTAGCGCACGTCGGCGCCCTGCTCGGCGCGCATGTTGGAGACGAAGCCGAAGGGCAGCCGGCGCTTGTAGGCGTAGTAGGCGCGGAGGATGTACGGCAGGTCGGCGCAGTCGATGGCGTCGAGGCGGAGGTTGGCGTCGGTCTGCGCGTCCCAGAGGGAGTTGGCCTCGGGGTCGCGCAGGCAGCGGTCGAGGCGGTTGCAGCGCCGCGACTCCACCGCGCGGCCGAGGCGCGCCACGAAGGTCGACCAGTCGCGCTCCATGCGGTCGTCCCAGCGCACGACGGCGGGCCACGCGGCGGGCGTCGGGTCGTCGAGGCCGCTGCCCCGCGGCGCCTCGGCGGCGGTCGTGGCGACCTCGGGGAGCGCCTCGTCGGGCGCCGCGGCCGGGGCCTCGGGGCGCAGCACCGGCGGCGCGGCGTCCGGGCGGTGCGGGCGGACGGAGGCGGTCGACGGCGGGGCCGATCGCGGCGCCGAGCGGCGGGCGACGAGCCCGGCGGCGGCCACCAGCGCCACGGCGACGCTTCTGCGAACGACCCGGGGCGACGCGGTCAGCCTCATGGACCTGTGAGATACCGCACGGGGGAGGGGGTCGCCCGTCGCGACCTGCGCGAGCACACCCTGGGGGGGTGTGGTTTGCGCCGCTGCGAAGAGCGCGCGTATGGTGGACGCGGCAACCGACCGAGCGCCCGCGCGTCGAATGGACGGCGCCCGTCGCTCCCCGAGGAGAACGACTGATGGCGACCCCCTACCGCGGCCACGGGCTCAAGCGCGGCGTCCCCGCGCCCTTCACCGCCGTGCGGATCGACACCTGGGTGCTGCGCCTCCTCGAGGCCGACCTCGACGAGCAGGCCGAGGTCGAGGTCGCGCCCGGTCAGTGCGGCGGGTCGTGCGTGGTGCTGCGGTCGGACGGGGGCCTCTGGGTCGCCGTCGGCAACGACCGCGTCTGGAACATCTTCAACGTCCCCGCCAGCGCGTGGCGGCCGGCGTCGAACGTGTCGGGCGTGGTGCCGGTGGTGACCGCCGGGCCGGTGCGCAAGGTCGGCTGAGCGCCGCCGGTCTCATTCAAGCGGCCGGTGATCTTGTCCGTGCGCGCCGCCCTCGGTGCCGACCGGCTGAAGCCCGCGGCAACGCTGGAATCGATGAGCCTCCCCCCGAAGTCCGCAAGCGGACTCCTCCCTGGCCCGGCAGCGATCGGTGCGACCACGAAGGAAGTCCGCTTGCGGACTTTCGGTGGCTCCTCATGGATCCCAGCGTTG
>JAQBQI010000169.1 GCA_028287085.1 Myxococcaceae bacterium | reverse complement strand
GGCCGGCGCGCCGACGCCCGGCGCGGCCACGGCGCAGGCCCCCGGCGCGGCCTGACCGCCCTGCCGGCGGTACTCCTCCCAGAAGTCGTTGACGGCGCGCGGGCTCACGCAGTCGCCGCTGTACGTCACCGCGCTGCGGTTGCCCGCGAGGTCTTCGGCCACCACCGCGAAGCGGTGCGGCACCGCCGGCGGCAGCGCCTCGACGAGCACCGTGCGCGCCGTCGGCTCGAGCGGCTCCGCGGTGCACGCCCAGCGACGGAGCTGCGCGTCGTCGTTGACGTCGAGCCCCGGGAAGGGCACCGCGGGGCACGCCCCCCCGTCGGGACCCGTCGTCGGCGTCATGCCCGGCGACGGGCTGCACAGCACGTAGAAGCGCGCGAGCGTCTCGACCTCCGGGTCGGCGCTGGGACCGCCCCCGTCGGCCGTCGCGTCGACCACGTCCGCGCCCGCGTCGGTCGCCGCGTCGGTCGCCGCGTCGGTCGCCACGTCGGTCGCGGCGTCGCCCGCGTCGGCGAAGCCGGCGTCGACCACGGTCGAGCCCGCGTCGGCCACGGGGTAGCCCCAGGTGATCGAGGCCGACTCCTCGACGGCGCCGTTCGAGGCGACCACCGAGAGCGGCGCCTGCGGGGCCACGAGGTCGACGCGGATCGACGGCGAGCTGCGCGCCACCACCGTGTCGCCCACCACGACCTGGAGGTAGCGCCGGCCCGCGACGGCCGAGCACAGACCGAAGCGGGGGTCGATGATCCAGCGGGCGGGGACGGTGAAGGTGTACTCGCGCTCGCCCTCCGCGTAGGGGAGCGTGCAGGCGCGGCGCACCCCCTCGCTGCAGATGGCGAAGCAGGTCGCGCCGAGGCCGGGCTCGCGCACGCTCGGGTCGCACGCGGTGGTCTCGCTCACCCAGAGCTCGGGCACCCCCGCGGTGGCTGCCGGGAGCGAGGCCCGCACGGTGATCACCTCGTCGGCGGCGCAGTCGACGCGGTTGATGCGCGCGGCGAGCGTGGCCGGGGCGCGGGGGCTGCCGGCGCGCGAGACGAAGGAGAGGGGCACGAGCTGGGCGCCCGCGGCCGGGGCGGCGAGGAGCAGGGCGAGGGCGGGGGCGAGGCGGCGCATGGCAGGCAGCGGAGACAGCACGGTGCACGGGGCAACGTCAACGGGCGCGGGCTTGTTCCCGGGGAGCGACGACCGGTCGGAACGGGCAGCGGCGCGGGCGGCGACGGCATTACAGTCGCGGGCGTGACGGAGCATTGGAGGGTCTCACGATGAAACAACTTCTCATTGCTGCGGGCGCGCTGTTCTTCGCCCTGAACCTGTCGGGCTGTACCAGCGGTACGTCCATCGTCGGAGGCCGCGACGGCGGCACCATGGACGCGCCCGTCGACGTCGCGTGCCCCGGCGCGCAGAGCCGCTGCGGCGCGACCTGCGTCGACCCGCAGAGCGACCCCGACAACTGCGGCGCCTGCGGCACCCGCTGCGCGCGCATCGAGGCCTGCGTGACGGGCCGCTGCTCGCTCCAATGCCCGTCGGGCCAGACGGCCTGCAACGGACGCTGCGTCGACCTCGCGACCGACCGCGCCAACTGCGGCGTCTGCGGCACCACCTGCGCCACCGGCCTCGTCTGCGCCGTGGGCGCCTGCGCCCTCGAGTGCGGCGCGAGCCTCGCGACCTGCACCTCGGCGGGCGACGACGCGGGCGTCGGCGACGGCGGCGCGGGCGCGCGCTACTGCGCCAACACGCGCACCGACAGCAACAACTGCGGCGGCTGCGGCAACGCCTGCCCCAGCGGCCAGACGTGCAGCAACGGCGCGTGCGCGATCAGCTGCCTCATGGGCCAGTCGGCCTGCGGGGCCCGCTGCGTCGACCTCGCCACCGACCTCGCCAACTGCGGCGCCTGCGGCACCGCGTGCCCGGGCGGCCAGGTCTGCTCGGCCGGCACCTGCCGCGTGTCGTGCGGCGCCGGCACCACCAACTGCGCGGGCCTCTGCGCCAACACCGACGCCGACAACGCCAACTGCGGCGCCTGCGGGACGGCCTGCGCGAGCGGGCAGGTGTGCTCCGGCGGCATGTGCCGCGTGTCGTGCGTCGAGGGCACCAGCAACTGCGGCGGCTCGTGCCGCGACCTCGCCAGCGACAACGCCAACTGCGGCGCCTGCGGCACCCTCTGCGCCCCGGGGCAGCTCTGCTCGGCGGGCATGTGCCAGGTCTCCTGCGGCGCGGGCACGACCAACTGCGACAGCGTCTGCCGCGACACGCGCACCGACAACAACAACTGCGGCACCTGCGCGACGGCCTGCGCGCCGGGGCAGCTCTGCTCGGCGGGGATGTGCCAGGTCTCCTGCGGCGCGGGCACGACCAACTGCTCGGGCACCTGCCGCGACGTGCAGACCGACAACGGCAACTGCGGCACCTGCGGGACGCGCTGCGCCCCGGGCCAGCTGTGCTCCGCCGGGGCGTGCAGCGTCTCGTGCCTCGCGGGCACCACCAACTGCTCGGGCGCCTGCCGCGACCTCGAGACCGACAACCTGAACTGCGGCGGCTGCGGGACGGCCTGCGCCGCCGGCCAGGTGTGCTCGGGCGGCATGTGCCGCGTGAGCTGCGCCGAGGGCACGACCAACTGCGCGGGCGCCTGCCGCGACCTCGCGACCGACAACGCCAACTGCGGCGGCTGCGGGACGGCCTGCGCCGCGGGCCAGCTCTGCTCGGGGTCGATGTGCCGGGTGTCGTGCCAGGCGGGCACCACCAACTGCTCGGGGGCCTGCCGTGACACGCAGACCGACAACGCCAACTGCGGCGCCTGCGGCATGGCCTGCGCGAGCGGCCAGGTCTGCTCGGCCGGGACCTGCCAGGTGTCCTGCCTCGCCGGCACCACCAATTGCTCGGGCGCGTGCCGCGATCTCCAGACCAGCAACGGCAACTGCGGCGCGTGCGGCATGGCCTGCGCGAGCGGCCAGGTGTGCTCGGCCGGGACCTGCCAGGTGAGCTGCCTCGCCGGCACCACCAACTGCTCGGGCGCGTGCCGCGACACGCAGACCGACAACGCCAACTGCGGCGCCTGCGGGATGGCCTGCGCCGCGGGCCAGGTGTGCTCCGGCGGGATGTGCCGCGTGTCGTGCGGCGCCGGGACGACCAACTGCTCGGGCGTGTGTCGCGACACCCAGACCGACAACGCCAACTGCGGCATGTGCGGGACGCGCTGCGCCGCCGGGCAGATCTGCTCCGGCGGGATGTGCCAGCTCTCCTGCCAGGCCGGCACCACCAACTGCTCGGGCGTGTGCCGCGACCTCCAGACCGACACCGCCAACTGCGGCGGCTGCGGGACGCCCTGCGCGAGCGGCCAGATCTGCTCCGGCGGGATGTGCCGGGTGTCGTGCGGCGCGGGCACCACCAACTGCTCGGGCGTCTGCCGCGACACGCAGACCGACAACGCCAACTGCGGGATGTGCGGCACCCGCTGCGCCGCCGGCCAGGTGTGCTCCAACGGCGCGTGCTCCGTGTCGTGCTCGACCGAGCTCGACCTCTGCGGCGGCGTCTGCCGCGACCTCCAGACCGACCGCGCCAACTGCGGCCTCTGCGCGCGCGTCTGCCCGATGGGCCAGGTCTGCGCGGGCGGCTCGTGCCTGGTCTCGTGCTCGACCGGCCTCACCGAGTGCTCGGGCGTGTGCCGCGACCTCCAGACCGACCGCGTGAACTGCGGCGCCTGCGGGGTGGCCTGCGGCAACGGCCAGGTGTGCGCCAACGGCGTCTGCGCCGTGTCGTGCCCGACCGGGCAGGCGGTGTGCTCGGGCCTCTGCCGCGACCTGCAGACCGACCGCTCGCACTGCGGCCGCTGCGGCGGCGCCTGCGCCGACGGGCAGATCTGCCGCGCCGGCGTGTGCGAGATCTCGTGCGGCGGCGGCCTCACTGCGTGCAACAACGTCTGCCGCGACATCAGCTCCGACCGCAGCAACTGCGGCGCGTGCAACAACACCTGCGCGGTGGGCCTCGTGTGCGCGGCGAGCGCGTGCACCCTGTCGTGCCTCGCGGGCCTCACCAACTGCTCCGGCCTGTGCACCAACACCCAGAACGACCGCGTCAATTGCGGCGGCTGCGGCGTGGTGTGCGGCGGCGGCCAGATCTGCCAGGGCGGCGCCTGCGTGCTCTCGTGCCCGGCGGGCCTGAGCGTGTGCAGCAACGCCTGCGTCAACCAGCTCACCGACCGGTCGAACTGCGGCGGCTGCGGCGTCGCCTGCGGCAACGGCCAGATCTGCACCGCCGGGCGCTGCGTGCTCTCGTGCGCCGCCGGGCTCACCGAGTGCTCGGGCATCTGCCGCGACACGCAGACCGACCGCGCCAACTGCGGCGGTTGCGGCGTGGCCTGCGCCAACGGCCAGATCTGCACCGCCGGCGCCTGCGTGCTCTCGTGCCCGGCGGGCCTGAGCGTGTGCAGCAACGCCTGCGTCAACCTCCAGAACGACCGCTCGAACTGCGGCCTCTGCGGGCGCATCTGCGCCAACGGCCAGGTCTGCGCGAGCGGCGTCTGCGCGCTCTCGTGCCCGGCCGGGCAGCTCGCGTGCGGCACCGTCTGCGCCACCGTGGCGAGCGACCCGTCGAACTGCGGGACGTGCAACAACGTGTGCACCTCGCCGCCCAACGCGGTGGGGGCGTGCTCGTCGTCGAGCTGCAGCTACGCCTGCCAGCTCGGCTTCGGCGACTGCAACGGCACGCGGCCCGACGGCTGCGAGATCAACACCAACACCGACACCGCGAACTGCGGCACCTGCGGCAGCGTGTGCACCCGCGCCAACGCGGTGCCGACCTGCGCCAACGGCGCCTGCCGCGTCTCCCGTTGCAACACGGGCTTCGCCGACTGCAACAGCAACGAGGCCGACGGCTGCGAGCGGCCCGTCTCGACCGACACCGCCAACTGCGGCGGTTGCGGCGTCGCCTGCACGGTGGGCCAGACCTGCGTCGCCGGCGTCTGCACGGGCCGCACGTGCCTCGCCGCCACCGAGGTCTCGTACCAGGGCCGCTGCTACTACCTCGACGGCACGGCGGGCAGCTGCCTCGCGGGCTACTCGCTCGCGCCGGAGAGCATCCTGACGATCATCCAGGCGTCGTTCATCGGCAAGAACTACCGCACGACGGTCTCGAACAACTGCTGCATCACCACCTCCGACCCGACGCAGAACTTCGGCATGGCCGTGCACTGCAACACCAACGGGCCCTTCTCGGCGGGCGACCCCCAGCGCGGCGCCATCGGCTGCACCGCCCAGACGAACCGCGACCCGCAGCAGCTCACCTTCTGCGGCAGCAACTGACCCGATCCCCCGGTCAGCGGCCGAGCGTACGCACGGCCGCGACCGTCTCCTCCCAGCCCGCCACTTCCCCCCTCCCCTGACGCAGAAAGGCCTCCAGCGCGGGCAGCCGCGCCACGGCCTCGTCCGTCGTCGCCTCGGTGCCCGCCCGGTAGGCCCCCAGCGCGATGAGGTCGCGCCGCTGCTCGTACGCCGCCAGCAGCGCCCGCACCCGCTGCGCCGCCGCGCGGTGCCCCTCGTCGACCACCGCGTCCATCACCCGCGACGCCGAGGCCAGCACGTCGACCGCGGGGTAGCGCCCCCGCGCCGCGATCGCCCGGTCGAGCACCACGTGCCCGTCGAGCAGCCCGCGCACCTCGTCGGCGATCGGCTCGTCGAGGTCGCCGCCCTCCACCAGCACCGTGTACAGCGCCGTGATCGTGCCCGCCCCCGCGCCCGGACCCGCCCGCTCCAGCAGCCGCGGCAGCAGCGCGAATACGCTGGGCGGTAATCCGCGGCGCACCCCGGGCTCGCCCGCCGCGAGGCCCACCTCGCGCTGCGCCCGCGCCACGCGCGTGAGCGAGTCCATCACCAGCAGCACCCGCGCGCCCGCGTCGCGGAAGTGCTCGGCCACCGTGGTCGCCGTGAAGGCCGCCCGCAGCCGCACCAGCGCGGGCTCGTCGCTCGTCGCCACCACCAGCACCGCGCGGCGCTGCGCGTCGCCGACGTGGTCCTCCCAGAACTCGCGCACCTCGCGGCCGCGCTCGCCCACGAGGGCCACCACCACCACGTCGGCCGACGCGCGCCGCACGACCTGCCCCAGCAGCGCGCTCTTGCCCACGCCCGAGCCCGCGAAGAGCCCCACCCGCTGCCCCGCCGCCACCGTGAGCAGCCCGTCGATGACCCGCACCCCGAGCGGCAGCACCTCGCGCACCCGCCGCCGCGTCAGCGCGTCGGGCGGGTCGGCGTCGACCCCGCGCGCCGTCGTCTCCCCCGCCACCGCGCCCGCCCCGTCGATCGGCTCTCCCAGCCCGTCGAGTACCCGACCACGTAATCCCCCGCCGCAGGCCACCGTCAGCGCCGCGCCCGTGCGCCGCACCCGGTCGCCCGCCCCGAGGCCGCGCGCGTGCCCGAGCGGCAGCAGCA
>JAQBQI010000157.1 GCA_028287085.1 Myxococcaceae bacterium | reverse complement strand
GCAAGGGCGCAAGGGTCGCAAGGATCCGAGCGGATTCGAGGGCTCAGGCGCTCGGAGCGTTCGGCGGTCGGTGGGGACGAGGCGAGCTCACGCCGGGGCGCACGCTCCGGGCGCCTGACCCCCCAAGTCCGCTCTGATCCTTGCGACCCTTGCGCCCTTGCGGTTCGTGCTCCCGCTGCGCGCGGGCCGTCGCCGGCCGCGGGGGTCAGAGCACCACGAGGTCGTCGCGGTGGATGGCCTCGTCGCCGTGCGGCGCGCCGAGCAGGTCGCCCACCTCGCGGGAGTTGCGCCCGCGGATGACCGTCATCTCGGCGCTGGAGAAGGCCGAGAGGCCGCGCGCGAAGGGGGCGCCCTCCCCCGCCACGAGGTCGACCGGGTCGCCGCGACGGAAGGTGCCGCGCACCTCGACGACCCCGGAGGGGAGCAGCGAGCGGCCGCCCTCCAGCACCGCCCGGCGCGCGCCCTCGTCGACCACCAGCGCGCCGCGGCCGCGCAGCGTGTGGGCGATCCAGTGGGCCCGCGCCGAGACGCGCTGCGCGCCCGCGAGGAAGACCGTGCCCACGTCGTCGCCCCGCATCAGGGCGGCCATCACCCCGGGCATGCGCCCCGGCGCGATGACCGCCGTCGCCCCCGCCGCGGTCGCCGCGCGCGCGGCCTTGAGCTTGGTGACCATCCCCCCCTTGCCGCCGCCCGAGACCTCGGCGCGCACGAAGCGGTCGACGCTGCGGTCGTCGCCCGCCACCACCGCGATGCGCCGCTCGCCGTCGAGCAGACCCGGCGCCACCGAGAGCATCACCAGCAGCTCGGCCCCGAGCAGGTTGGCCACCTGCGCCGAGAGCGAGTCGTTGTCGCCGAAGGCGATCTCCTCGACGCTCACCGTGTCGTTCTCGTTGATCACCGGGATCGCCCCGCGCGCCAGCAGCGCGTCCATGGCGCCGCGCGCGTTGAGGTAGCGCCCGCGCTCCGCGAAGTCGGAGTGCGTGAGCAGCACCTGCGCCGCGACCCGCGAGCGCCGCGCGAAGACCTCCGACCACAGCCGGATGAGCTGCCCCTGCCCCGCCGCCGCGCAGGCCTGGAGCTGGTCCATGCGGCGCGGGCGGGCGCTGAATCCGAGGGCCTCGACGCCGAGCGCGATCGCCCCCGAGGAGACCAGCGCGACGCGGCGGCCGGGCGCCTCGGCGAGGTCGACGATCTCGTTGGCGAGCGACTCGAGCACGGCGCGGTCGATGGCCCCGCGCGGGTCGGTGAGCACCCCGGTGCCGATCTTCACCACGACCGTGCGGGCGCGGCGGAGGGGGGTCAGTCGATCGAGGGCGACGGCGTCTGCGGTGACCATGGCGGTGGCGGCGTCACTACCAAATCGCGCCCCACCGAACCAGCGCGCGTCACTCCTGCTGCGGGGCGCTCGGCTCCCCCCTCCGGGCGACGCGCATGCGCAGCCCCCCGGCGGGGCGCAGCGTGATGGCGGCCTGCACCCGCACGGGCGCCGCGCTCACCCGCTCGAAGCGCGCCCGCCGGGCGATCGTGGCCAGCACCAGGACGAGCTCCATCTGCGCGAAGTGGTTGCCGATGCACACGCGGGGGCCGCCGCCGAAGGGGAGGTAGGCGTTCTTGGGGGCGCGCTCGGCCGAGCCGTCGAGCCAGCGGTCGGGGCGAAACGCGAGCGGGTCGGGCCAGTGCCGCGGGTCGCGCTGGAGCGCCCACGGCGAGATGAGCACGGCCGTCCCGCGCGGCAGGCGGTACGGACCGAGCGCCACGTCGCGCGTGGCCTCGCGGCCGATCAGGTGGGCGGGGGGATAGAGGCGCATGGTCTCGCGCGCCACGGCGTCGGTGAGGCGCAGCGCGGCCACGTCGTCGGCGGTCGCGGGGCGGTCGCCGAGCACGCGCGCGACCTCGTCCCGCAGCCGCGCGTCGACCTCGGGGTGGTCGCCCAGGAACATCAGCGCGAAGGACAGCGCGTTGGCCGTCGTCTCGTGGCCCGCGACGAAGAGCGTGACGGCCTCGTCGCGCAGCTGCTGGTCGCTCATGCCCGAGCCCTCGTCGTCGCGCGCTTCGAGCAGCCGCGAGAGCAGGTCGTCGCCGCGCTCGCCGGTGCGCCGCCGCCGATGGATCACCTCCATCACGACCGCGTCGATCTCCTTCGAGGACTCGACCATGCGCCGCCGCGCCGCGAAGGGCACCGTCGCCGGGAGGAAGCGCCGCCAGGTCTGCACGAGCTCCTGGAAGTCGACCATCACGCTGTCGATGGCGTGGCCGACGCGCGTCGGGTCGTGCCCGAAGGCCGCGCCGAAGAGGGTCTCGGTGACGATCTCCAGGGTCACCGCGGACATGTCGGCGTGCACGTCGCGCTCGTCGCCGTCGGCGAGCCGGTCGGCGTAGCGCCGCGCGCAGCCCACCATCGCGTCGGCGTAGAGCGCGATGTGCCGGCGCGTGAGCGACGGCGACAGGAGCTTGCGCTGCCGGCGCCACGACGCGCCCTCGTTGGTGAGCAGCCCCATGCCGAGGAAGACCGAGAGGTCGCGGGTGACGCGGTCCTTCACCCAGGTGCCGTCGGTGTTCACGAGCACCTCGCCGATGAGGCCCGGGTCGCCGAGCACGACGATGCGGTCGCGGCCGAGGCGGAAGCCCAGCGTGTCGCCCCAGCGCGCGTGCGCCGCGCGAAACTCCGCCTCGGGCTCGTTCATGAAGCGACGGAAGGTCGTGGCGACCTCGACGAGGCCGCGCGGTCCGGGCGGAAAGCTGGGGGGCAGGGTCATCGGGGTGCGCGGGACTATCGCGCGAAGCCGCGGCGGCGTCCGATTGCGCCCGCGCCGCGGCGGTGCCAGAAGGCCGACCCGCCCAATGCCCGTCCCCCTCGCCCCGCTCCAGGCCCTGCTCACCAACGTGCGCCGACGGTCGCCCTCGATGCGCCTCGGCCAGGCCGCCGAGATGGCGCGCCCCGGCAACGTGCTCTTGCAACGCGAGAGCGACGACGAGGCCGTGCTGCTGGTGCAGGTGCCGGGCTGGTCGGCGCCCGCGACCGCGGTGCTCTACCCGGTCGAGGGGGAGTGGGCCTGCGACTGCGGCGGGGCCGAACCGTGCGCCCACGTCGTCGCGGCGGCGATGGCGCTGGAGACGGCGAAGCGCGAGGGCGTCGCCCTCCCGTCGGCGGTCGCGGTGCAGGCGAGGCTGCGCTACGCGCTCGCCGCGACGCGCGAGGGGCTCCGCGTGAGCCGCACGATCGTCGGCCCCGGCGACGAGGCCCGCGCGCTCGACGGCGCGCTCTCCGACGCGGGCGTGGCCATCGCGACGAGCGACGCCGACGTCGCGCTCGACCGGCTGATCGACTC
>JAQBQI010000148.1 GCA_028287085.1 Myxococcaceae bacterium | reverse complement strand
CAACGCCCGAACCCCAGCGACCCCAGCGGAATGCGCCACCGCCCCGATGCGTCGAAGCGAGAGGGCTACAACCCGACGACACCGCGGGTCACTTCTTCAGGATGGCGTTGAGCGTGTTGAAGATGTTCGCGCCCGTCGGGTCGAGGTTGGTGACGGGGGGCGCCGAGCGGGCCAGGCGGTCGCGCTCGCGCTTGCGCTCGACCGCCCCGGCGAAGGCCTCGTGGCAGCGCGTGCACTGCGCGAGCTCGAGCAGCGAGACCGCCTGGCAGAACACGCACGCGCGGGTGAGCGCCCCCTGGCAGTGGGCGCACACGCCGCGGCCGCTCACGCTGAGGCAGCCGCAGCCCGGGCAGGCCGCGCCCGCCTCGAGGCCGGCGTAGGCGGCGCGGCAGTAGGGGCAGGCCGCCAGCCCGGGCACCGGCGCGGCCCCGCAGCTCTGGCAATCGTGATCGCATCCGTCGAGGTGGTCGTCGTCGTGCGCCATAGGGCCGGGAGACTACCCCACCGACCCGGCGGTTTCGAGCGTTGACACCGACCGCGCCGCGGCCCGTACCATCGCCCCCGAAGTGGGACGGCGATCGGACCACGCCAACGAGGAGGAGCAGCGATGAGCGGACACGTGCATGGCCCCGGGTGCAACCACGACCACGACCACGACCACGACCACGGCGGCCACGACGCGGGGCACGACTGCGCCCAGCACCACCACAACCACGGCGACCACAAGCACGCGCCGGGCTGCGGCCACAAGGCCGTCGAGCACGACGGGCACGTCGACTTCCTCCACGACGGGCACCTCCACCACGTGCACGCCGACCACGTCGACGACCACGCGCTCGACGTCAACCGCACCAACCCCGCGGCCTGCACCCCCGAGCACGCGTGCGGCGCCCACGAGGCCGACCACGTCCACGGCGCCGACTGCGGCCACGACGCGATCCCCCACGGCGACCACGTCGACTACGTCGTGTTCGGCCACCTGCACCACCCACACGGCGGGCACTGCGACGACCACGGCCCCGTCGTCATCCGCTGACATTCCGCGCTCGCGCTCGTCTCCCCTCCCTCCCCCCATCACCGCTGGATTTCTCGCGCCCGTCGGCGGTAGCGTCGCCGCCGGGCGACGGGCGCCTCCACACCCTCGAAGGGGGTCCACGGACCAATGACGTTTTCCAGCACGTTCTACGCGTTCTTGAAGGGCGAGAAGTCGCAGTCGGAGCTCGACGCCTACCGCCAGGCGATGAAGCACATCAACGACCTCGAGGCCGCCCTCCAGGCGCAGGTGATCAACCGCCCGCTCGACCCCGGCACCGGCCCCTGGTCGCGCCCGAAGCACCAGCAGCTCGCGATGGCGTACACCTGGGTCGCGCGCGCGCTCGCCACCATCGCCACGACCCTGCTCGACTCCGACGCGAAGGAAGACCCCGACACCGTCGGCTACCTCCCCCTCGTCACCTTCGGCCAGGTGAAGGAACTCTACGCGCAGGTTCCGCAGTTCGTGCACATGGCGTGGGAGGCGCTGGCCAACCCGCGCTTCCAGCCGCAGCGCGCGCTGCCGCTGCCGCTCGGGCCGCGCATCGAGGCCCACGGCAAGTGCCCGCTGGTGCACCTGAAGGGCATCCACGCCGCCGCGGTCGCGCTCGACCAGGTCGGGCAGGCGCGGCTCGGGATGTACCTCCAGTCGGTGCAGGCCAGCGGCGTGACGCCGCCCGACGACGTGAAGGGCTACCTCTCCGACCTCGCCCAGATGTGGGCCCGCGCGCAGTCGAAGGTGGCCTTCAGCACGCAGCAGCTCATGGCCGTGACCATGGGCGGCAACGTCACCCTCGAGACCCACGAGGAGGCCGAGAACCGGCTGTGGGACGCCCTCGCCGACCACTTCCTGGTGGGCCAGTTCATCGCGATGCCCGAGCTGCTGAGCTCGGCCACGATGGCCGGCGCCAACGCCACCGGGCGGCTCATCCCGCAGGAGGAGCGCTGGTTCATGTCCGACCCCGACGCGGTGCGCGACCTGCGCACGACGCAGTTCGGCGAGCAGGAGATCCGGGAGTTCTGGGTGCGCAAGGCGTGGCGCACGACCCCGACCGAGGAGCGCTACCTCGCCCAGACCAACGCGCTGAAGAAGGAGGGGCACATCTCGGTGGTGTCGCGCTGGTCGACGACGCCCTTCGACGCCGTGTACCAGACGCTGCAGCCGGTGGTGATCCTCGACGTCCCGATGGGCCGGGGCACGGAGTTCCACCTGAACATGGACGAGAACCACGACGAGCTCGACGTGGGCACCCCCCGGTTCCGCCGCACCAGCGGCTACCAGGAGGACCACGAAGAGGGCCACGTCGGCGACCCCAGCGGCCACCACTGAGCGGAAGAGAAGATACCCACCGATGACCGAGAAGCAGGGGTCCGGGCACGACGACGCAGGCCATGTGCACGGCCCCAGCTGCGGTCACGACCACGGGCACGACGAGCACGCGGGCCACGACCACGACGACCACGCGGGGCACGACCACGCGGGCCACGACCACGCCCCGAAGGAGCGCCCCATCGGGAAGCGCGACGCCGAGACCGGCGGCACCGCGTGCCAGATCGAGCTGCGCGTGGTGCTGCCCAGCGAGAGCAACGAGGTCGGGCGCTTCGAGAAGCTCGAGGCGCACATCAACAAGCGCGCGGGCATCTCGGACATCCACATCCGCCGCGACCAGGGCTACGCCGAGGTCTGCGTGCACTTCGACGCAACCAAGGGCTCGCACGACGAGGTGGTCGCCCTCGTGCGCGGCTGCGGCGCCGAGATCGCGAAGCGCTACAAGGCCAAGAGCTGGTTCGTGCGCGGCATGGACAGCGCCCAGGCGGGTTACCACATCGAGTATGCCCTCGGCCGCGCCAAGGGCGTGCTCGAGGCCAACGTCGCCTACGCCGCCGAGCGCCTCTTCGTCGAGTACGACGCCGATTCGGTCGGACTGCGCGACATCGAGAAGCGCGTCGAGGCGCTCGGCTTCGAGCTCGAGGAGCCCGAGGCCGGCCACGCCTGCTGCAACCACTCCAACGCCGGCGGCCTCGCGCCGAAGATCGAGATCCCGCTCGCGGTCTTCGCCGGCGTGCTGCTCGGCGTCGGGCTCGCGCTCGAGAAGCTCGTCGGGGGCGTCCCCGCGATCGTGCCGACGCTGCTCTACGCGACGGCCGCCGTGTCGGCTGGCTTCTTCACCGTGCGCGGCGCGTTCACGTCGGTGCGGCAGCTGCAGTTCGACATCGAGACGCTGACGGTGCTCGCGGCCGTCGGCGCCGCGGTGCTGGGCGCCTGGTTCGAGGCGGGGCTGCTGCTCTTCCTCTTCAGCCTCGGGCACGCGCTCGAGCACCGCGCCCTCGACCGCGCGCGCCGCGCCATCGACGCCCTCGGCAAGCTGCGCCCCGAGACGGCGCGCGTGCGCCGCGGGGCCGACGTGGTCGAGGTGGCAGTCGCCACCGTGGTGCGCGGCGATCGGGTGCTGGTGCGCGCGGGCGACCGCGTGCCGCTCGACGGGGTGATCCGCGAGGGCAACACCTCGCTCGACCAGTCGACCGTGACGGGCGAGTCGGTGCCCGTCTCCAAGGGCCCGGGCGACCAGGTCTTCGCCGGGACCATCAACGCCGAGGCCGCCGTCGAGGTCGAGGTCACCAAGCTCTCGGGCGAGTCGGCCATCGCGCGGGTCATCGACATGGTGACCGAGGCCGAGGCCAGCAAGAGCAAGGCGCAGCGCTTCACCAAGCGCATCGAGCAGCGCGTCGCGCCGCTCATCATCGCGGCCGCGCCCACGCTCGCGATCGTGCTCATCGTGATGGGCCACTCGGTGCGCGACTCGCTGCTGCGCGCGATGTCGCTGCTGGTGGCGGCGTCGCCCTGCGCGCTGGCCATCTCGACGCCCGCCGCGGTGCTCTCGGCCGTGGCGCGGGCCGCGCGCGGTGGGGTCTTGATGAAGGGCGGGGCGCACCTCGAGTCGCTCGGCAATGTCGCCGCGGTGGCCTTCGACAAGACCGGCACCCTCACCCTCGGCCGCCCGAAGCTCGTCTCCGTCTGGACCGTCGAGGGCACCACCGAGTCCGACCTGCTGGCCGTCGCGGCGGGGGTCGAGTCGCTCTCGTCGCACCCGCTCGCCAAGGCCGTCGTCGACGGCGCGGCCGCGAAGGGCGTCGCCGCGGCGCGGGCCACGGGCTGCGAGGCGGTGCACGGCAAGGGCATCCGCTCGATGGTCGACGGCAAGGCCGTGGCCATCGGGAGCCTCGACCTCTTCGACGCCGCGAAGGTTCCGGCGGAGGTGAAGGCCCAGGTCGACGCGATGCAGGCCGCCGGGCAGACCACGATGATCGTGCGGCGGGGCCTCGCTTTTCTCGGGGTCATCGGCGTGGCCGACACGCTGCGCCCCGAGGCGAAGGACGCGCTCGCGCAGCTGCGCGCGCTGGGCATCAAGCGCACCGTGATGTTGTCGGGCGACAACACCCGCGTCGCCGAGGCGATCGCGAGGGAGGTCGGCATCGACGAGGCGCGCGCGCGGCTGATGCCCGAGGGGAAGGTCAAGGCCCTCAAGGAGATGGCCAGGGAGGGCGGCGTCGCGATGGTGGGCGACGGCGTCAACGACGCGCCCGCGCTGGCGGCGGCCTCGGTGGGCATCGCCATGGGCGGCGCGGGCTCCGACGTGGCGCTCGAGACCGCCGACGTGGTGCTCATGGGCGACGACCTGCGGCGGCTGCCCTTCGCGGTGGCGCTCGCCCGCGAGGCCAACCGCACGGTGCGCGTCAACCTCACCATCTCGCTCGGCGTGAGCGCGCTGCTCATCCTCGCGTCGATCTTCGGCTGGGTGCGCATCAGCCACGCCGTGGTGCTCCACGAGGGCAGCACGATGATCGTCGTGCTCAACGGCCTGCGCCTGCTGCTCTTCCGGCACTGACCTTCCCCTTGGGCTCCGCGTGCGGCGGAAGAAGCAGAAAGCGCGAGGGCGCAACGGTCGCAAGGAACGAGAATGAGTGATCGCGGCGAGCGGCAGCGCGGGGCGCGGAGCTCGATCGTCTGACCGCCCAGCCCATCCAGTCCAACCCCAGCCCATCCCATCTCCTTCTTTCCCCGCGACCCTTGCGCCCTTGCGGTTTCTGCTCCGTCCGCAGGCGCTGACCGTCCCCCCGCTGCACTTGCCAACACCCCGACCGCTGGGACACGGTCGGCGCCCCGATGAACCACCCCACCCCCGCCGAGCTGTCGCGCGCCTATGCGGGCCGGCGCGTCTTCGTCACCGGCCACACCGGCTTCAAGGGCGCCTGGCTCACCCGCTGGCTGCTCGACCTCGGCGCCGAGGTCACCGGCTACGCCCTCGCCCCCGACACCTCGCCCTCGCTCTTCGAGCAGCTCGCCCTCGCGCCCCACCTGCGCGGCCACCACCTCGCCGACGTGCGCGACCTCGCGCGCCTCTCCGCGGCCGTCGCCGAGTGCTCCCCCGAGGTGGTCTTCCACCTCGCCGCGCAGCCGCTCGTGCGCCGCAGCTACGCCGAGCCCGCGCTCACCCTGGAGACCAACGTCATGGGCACCGCCAACGTGCTCGAGGCCGTGCGCGCGACGAAGAAGCCCTGCGCCGCGGTGATGGTCACCTCCGACAAGTGCTACGAGAACCGCGAGCAGCTCTGGGGCTACCGCGAAGACGAGCCCATGGGCGGCCACGACGTCTACTCGATGTCCAAGGGCGCCGCCGAGCTGGTCATCGCCTCGTGGCGGCGCAGCTTCTTCCCGCCCGCGGCGCTCGCCCGCCACGGCGTCGCGGTGGCCTCGGGGCGCGCCGGCAACGTCGTCGGCGGCGGCGACCACGCCGTCGATCGCATCGTCCCCGACTGCGTGCGCGCCCTCACCCGCGGTGAGCCCATCCCCGTGCGCAACCCCTCGGCCGTGCGCCCCTGGCAGCACGTGCTCGAACCCCTCGGGGGCTACCTGCTGCTCGGCGCGCGCCTGCTCGGCGTCGGCACCGAGACCCCCGAGCGCTTCTGCGAGGGCTTCAACTTCGGGCCCAACACCGAGGCCACGCGGCCCGTGCGCGACGTCGTCGGCGCGCTCGTCGCGGCCTGGGGGTCGGGCTCCTGGGACGACCGCTCCGACCCGACGGCGGTGCACGAGGCGAAGCTCCTGCGGCTCTCGATCGAGAAGTCGTGGGCCGCCCTCGGGTGGTCGCCGCGCTGGGGCTTCGAGCGCACCTTCGCCGAGACCGCGCGCTGGTACCGGGCGTGGCACGAGGGCGCTTCGGGGCCGGCGCTCGACGCCCTGTGCAGCGCGCAGATCGCGCAGTATCTCGACGCCCCGGCCGCCGCCGTGGGACACCCGCAGGGACCATAGCCATGTCGACCGACGCCGACGCCCTGGAGAAGCAATTGACGGCGGAGATCCTCGAGCGCGTGCGGCGCATCGCGCGGCTGCGCAACGAGGACGCCGCGGAGTTCAAGCCGGGCCGCACGCCGGTGAAGTACGCGGGCCGGGTCTACGACGAGCACGAGATGGTCAACCTCGTGTCGAGCTCGCTGGAGTTCTGGCTCACCGCCGGGCGCTGGCACCGGCGCCTGGAGTCCGACCTCGCGCGCTGGTTCGGCCTCGCCCACGCGCGCCTCGTCAACAGCGGGTCGAGCGCCAACCTGCTCGCCACCGCCGCCCTCACCTCACCGCTCTGGGGCGACCGGCGCATGCGCCCGGGCGACGAGGTCATCACCGTCGCCGCGGGCTTCCCCACCACCGTCGCGCCCGCCATGCAGCTCGGGATGATCCCCGTCTTCGTCGACATCGAGCTGCCCACCTTCAACGTCGACGTGACGCGCCTCGAGGCCGCCCTCTCGCCGCGCACCCGCGCCGTGATCATCGCCCACACCCTCGGCAACCCCTTCGACCTCGGCGCCGTCACGGCCTTCTGCAAGGCCCACGGGCTCTGGCTGGTCGAGGACAACTGCGACGCCTCGGGCTCGCGCTACCGCGGCGAGCTCACCGGCACCTTCGGCGACGTCGGCACCCTCAGCTTCTACCCCGCCCACCACATGACCACCGGCGAGGGCGGCGCCGTGCTCTGCCGCGACGACGAGATGCTGCGGGTGTTGGAGTCGATCCGCGACTGGGGCCGCGACTGCTGGTGCGCGGGCGGCGTCGACAACACCTGCGGCAAGCGCTTCGAGTGGCAGCTCGGCGACCTCCCCGCCGGCTACGACCACAAGTACACGTACAGCCACCTCGGCTACAACCTGAAGATGACCGACCTGCAGGCCAGCGTCGGGCACGCCCAGCTGGCCAAGCTGGAGACCTTCGGCGAGGCCCGGCGGCGCAACTGGCAGTACCTGCGCGCGCGCCTCGAAGAGGTCGCCGACGCGCTGGTGTTGCCCGAGCCGACGGCCGGCAGCGACCCGAGCTGGTTCGGCTTCATGATGGCCGTGAAGCCCGGCGCCGGCTTCACCCGCGACGAGATGGTGCGGCACCTCGAGTCGCGCAAGATACAGACGCGCATGCTCTTCTCGGGCAACCTCACGCGGCAGCCCGCGCTCACCCGCCTGGCCGAAGACCACGCCGCCCGCGGGCTGCCGCCGCCGTACCGCGTGTCGGGCGACCTCGCCCGCACCGACTACGTCATGAACCACGGGTTCTGGATCGGCGTGTACCCCGGCCTCACCGACGCCATGCGCGCCTTCATGGCCGACGAGATCATCGCCTTCGCGCGGGCCCGCGCGGGCTCCGCCCCCCGGCGCGCGCTGCCCACCCTCCCGTAGCGCCCTCAGGGCGACGGTGCCAGACGAGCGGGCGCGGTCTCAGCGCTCGGCTGGTGCCGACGGGCTGAAGCCCGCGGCAACGCTGGAGTCAATGAAGAGCCACCGAAAGTCCGCGAGCGGACTTCCTTCGTGGTCGCACCGATCGCTGCCGGGGACGGGGAGGAGTCCGCTTGCGGACTTCGGGGGGAGGCTCATGGGCCCCAACGTTGCCGCGGGCTTCAGCCCGTCGGCACCAGCCGAGCGCTGAGGGGCGCAGCATAAACCCCATTTTCGGGTGAATTCAGGTTCGGCTCGGCGCACCACATCTCGCCGTGAGTTCCTCCCCGACGCTCTTCGACCCCGGCCCCTCGACCCCCAGGACCGCGGGTCCCGCGGCGACGAAGCGCGCGCCCGACGCGCTGATCGTGCGCCCCGAGCGGAC
>JAQBQI010000144.1 GCA_028287085.1 Myxococcaceae bacterium | reverse complement strand
CGGGCGCGCCGCGGGGCGGGCCTCGACGGGGGCGGTCGGGGTGGTCGGGGCAGTCGGGGCGGTCGGGGCGGTCGGGGCAGCGCGGGTGAAGGCGGGGCGCGGGCGGTCCATCGCCGCGAGGCGCTCGCGCGTCTCGGTGGCCGCGAGGTCGCGGCGGCGGGCGATCTCGGCGTCGTGGCGGCTCTGCCACTCGGAGTCGCGGGCGGCGGACTCGAGCGCGTGCGCGGCCCGCTCGGCGTTGGCCTGCGCGAGCGCGCCGTCGACGGCGATGAGGTCGTTGTCGCGCGACCACGCCACGAGGCGGTAGATCGGCACCAGCGCGCGGAAGGCCGCGAGGATGGGCTCTTCGAGCGCGCCGCCCTGGTCGAGCACGACGGCGCGCGAGAGCGGCCAGCCCACCGACCACCACTGGGTGGGCAGCGACCAGGCGGCGAGGGCGTCGTCGAGCGTGGCGTCGGTGACGTCGCGCACCGACACGCGGGCGGCGTCGGTCACGCCCAGCACGAAGTCCTCGGGCAGCGCGCGGATGGCGGCGACCAGCGCGGCGCGGCCCTCGGGCGAGGCGCAGCGCGCGCGGAGGTTGCGGGCGTCGACGCGGGCGTCGCCGTGCACCCGCAGCGAGACCTCGACGCCGTCGCCGTCGACGTGCAGCGCGAGGAAGGCGTGGCGGAAGAAGGGCGTCGGGTCGGTGAGCGTCGCCTGGAGCGAGCGGCCCTCCTCGACGAGGGCCTCGAGCTCGCGGCGGGCCTCGGCGTCGCGCCAGAGGAAGACCCACTGCGCGGTGACGGAGCGCTTGTTCCAGAGCGAGGGGTGCTCGTCGCTGGCGCGCAGCTCGAGCGCGAGCCCGAGCGACGTCGCGTCGGCCTGCATCACGCGGCCGAGCGCCATGGCCTTCTCCCTCGCTTCCAGGCGCGGTCGGTTGAAGGCGTTGGAGCTGGCCCTTGGGGGCGCGTAGGCGTCGAACTCCGACGCGCTGAAACCCTGGAAACTCACGGCATATCTCCTGGGGCGGGAAGATACGCGCCGCGCCGTGCAGGTCAACGCGTTCGTCGGTTGCCGCGCCCGACTCCCCTCCCCTAACTTCGTGCGCCATGGACGCACCGACCGGATCCCGAACCGTGCGCGCCCCCCGCGGCGCAACGCTCAGCTGTCGCGGATGGCCGCAGGAAGCCGCGCTGCGGATGTTGATGAACAACCTCGACCCCGACGTGGCCGAGCGCCCCGCCGACCTCGTGGTGTACGGCGGCACCGGCAAGGCGGCGCGCAGCTGGCCCGCCTTCGACGTGATCGTGCGCGAGCTGCGCGACCTCGGCGGCGACGAGACGCTGCTTATCCAGTCGGGTAAGGCCGTCGGGCGCTTCCGCACGCACGAGGACGCGCCGCGGGTGCTGCTCGCCAATTCGCTGCTCGTGCCGAAGTGGGCGACGTGGGAGCACTTCCGCCGCCTCGAGGCCCAGGGGCTCATCATGTACGGCCAGATGACGGCCGGGAGCTGGATCTACATCGGCACCCAAGGGATCTTGCAGGGCACCTACGAGACCTTCGCCGAGGCCGCGCGGCAGCACTTCGACGGCAGCTGGCGCGGGCGCTGGATCCTCACGGCGGGCCTCGGGGGCATGGGCGGCGCGCAGCCGCTCGCGGCCACGATGAACGACGCGTGCTGCCTCGCGGTGGAGGTCGACCCGGCGCGCGTGCAGCGGCGCCTCGAGACCCGCTACGTCGACCGCGCGACGGCCTCGCTCGACGAGGCGCTCGGGTGGATCAGCGACGCCTGCGCGAAGGGCGAGGTGGTCTCGGTGGGGCTCGTGGGCAACGCGGCCGACGTCTACCCCGAGCTGGTGCGCCGCGGCGCGCTGCCCGACTTCGTGACCGAGCAGACCTCGGCGCACGATCCGCTGAACGGCTACGTGCCGCCGGGGCTCACGCTGGAGGCGGCCGCGGGGCTGCGGCTGAGCGACCCCGACGGCTACGTGACGCGGGCGCGCGAGGGCATGGCGACGGAGATACGCGCGATGCGCGACATGCAGGGCCGCGGCGTGATCGCGTGCGACTACGGCAACAACATCCGCGCCGAGGCGCAGCTCGCGGGGGCGCACGACGCCTTCGAGATCCCTGGGTTCATCCCGCAGTACATCCGGCCGCAGTTCTGCGTCGGGCGGGGGCCCTTCCGCTGGGTCGCGCTCTCGGGCGACCCGGAGGACATCGCCGTCACCGACCGCGCGGTGCTCGAAGCGGTTCCTGACGACCCCTCGCTGCGCAAGTGGATCGAGCTGGCCTCGGCGCGCGTCGCCTTCCAGGGGCTGCCCGCGCGCATCTGCTGGCTGGGTTATGGCGACCGCGCGAAGGTGGGTCTCGTCTTCAACGAGCTGGTGCGCACCGGCAAGGTGAAGGCGCCCATCGTGATCGGGCGCGACCACCTCGACTGCGGCTCGGTCGCGTCGCCGCACCGCGAGACCGAGGCGATGCTCGACGGCTCCGACGCGATCGCCGACTGGCCCATCCTGAACGCGCTGGTGAACTGCGCGGCGGGGGCCTCGTGGGTGAGCGTCCACCACGGCGGCGGCGTCGGCATCGGCAACAGCATCCACGCGGGCATGGTCGTGGTCGCCGACGGCAGCGACGGGGCCGCGCGGCGGCTGGAGCGCGTGCTCACGAGCGACCCCGGCATGGGGGTGATCCGCCACGCGGACGCCGGCTACGAGCGCGCGGTCGACTTCGCCGAAGAGCGCGGCGTGCGCGTGCCGCACCGGGTCGGGTGAGGCGGTGAAGGTCGCCGCCAACCTGCTGCTGCGGCACGCGCGGGAGGTGATTACCTGCGCGGGTAGGCTGCCGGCGGGCGCGGCGAAGGCGGACTTCCACCCGGGCCCGCTGGGGCTGATCGCCGACGGCGCGGTGGCGATCGCGGACGACCGCATCGTGGCGGTGGGGCGCACGGCCGACGTCGAGCGCGCGGTGTCGCTGACGGCGGGCGCCTCGGTGGTCGACGTGGGCGATGCGGTGCTCGCGCCGGGCCTGGTCGACGCGCACACGCACGCGCTCTTCGCGGGCGACCGCGCGGCGGAGTTCTCGCTGCGGGTGCAGGGCGCGGGCTACGCGGAGATCGCGGCGAAGGGCGGCGGCATCGCGGCGAGCGTGAAGGCGCTGCGGGCGGCGGGCGACGAGGCGCTGCGGGCGGCCCTGGCGAAGCGGCTCGACGCGATGGCGCGCTTCGGGACGACGACGGTCGAGGTGAAGACGGGCTACGCGCTGGAGACCGGGCACGAGCTGCGGTCGTTGAAGATCGCGCGCTCGTTGGGTGAGCGGGTGGTGCCGACCTTCCTCGGGCTGCATGCGGTTCCGCCGGAGATGCGGGGGGCGGGGGACGGGCGGGCGCGGTACCTCTCGACCGTGGCAGGGAAGATGCTCGACGCGGTGCTGCGCGAGGGCGACGCGCGCTTCATCGACGCGTACGTCGACGGGCCCGGGTTCAGCGTGGCGGAGTGCGCGCCGACGCTGGAGCGCGCGAAGTCGCTCGGGCTGCGCGCGCGGCTGCACGTGGGGCAATTCGAGGACGTCGGCGGCGCGGAGTTCGCCGCGGCGCTGGGCGCGGCGAGCGCCGACCACCTGGAGCACGTGAGCGACGAGGGGCTGCGCGCGCTGGCGGCCGCGGGCGTGACGGCGGTGCTGCTGCCGGGCGCGGCCTTCTCGCTCGGTCAGCCGATGCCCGACGCGCGGCGCATGCGGGCATTGGGCGTGGCCGTGGCGCTGGCGACGGACTGCAACCCGGGCACGAGCCACTGCGACGCGCTGCCGTGGATGGCGGCCTTCGGGGTGCGGCAGATGGGGCTCTCGACGGTCGAGGCGTGGTTCGCGATCACGGCGACGGCGGCGGGGTGCCTCGACCTGCCCGATCGGGGGCGGCTGGCGGTGGGCGCGCGGGCCGACGTGGCGGTGCTCGACCTGCCGGGCTGGGAGGCGCTGCCGTACGTGCTGGGGAGCCCGCGCGCGCTGGCGACGGTGACGGGCGGCGTGCTGCGCGAGTGGGGCTGAGGGCGGGCTTGCCGTGCGCGCGGTCGGTCCCCGCGAGGGGCGCCGATCA
>JAQBQI010000136.1 GCA_028287085.1 Myxococcaceae bacterium | reverse complement strand
GCGTGGCCCCCCGGGGCCGCGGGCGAGCACACCTGCCCCGCGGCCGGCGCGGCCGCCACCATCACGGCGAAGATCACACCCGCTCTCATCGGCGCCGCGCAGCATCACCCCACTCCGCGCATCCCTGTTAGAAAACGAGCCGTGCATTCGCTCATCCGTCCGCTCCTCCCGGTCGCGCTGCTCGCCGCGTGCGGCAGCGAGCCCGCCTCCTTCGACGCCGCCGTGCCCGACCGGCCGCTCGCCTTCGACGTGCCCAACACCCGCGACGTCCCGCGCGTCGACCGCGGCCCCACCCCCGAGGTCGTCGACCTCACCGACGTCCCCGCCCTCACCGACGGCGGCATGCGCGACGGGCCCTGCGCCGAGGCCCTCCCCGACGGGCTGCGCTTCGGCACCGAAGGGGGCCGCGTGCCGTACAACACCACGTACACCCTCGGCGCGCCGCGGCGCTTCCTGCTCGAGCGCACCTACTCCGACGCGTCGCCCGCGCGCTGCGAGACCACCATCCCCGCCTGCGGCGCGGCCGACGACGTGACCGTCGACACCCTCGCCGCGGCCCTCGCCAGCAGCGACGTCGCCGCGGCCTTCGCCGCCGCCGGCGCCGGCGACGCCGGCACGCTCCTCTACGGCGTCGACGAGCGCCCGCTCGACGGCGCGCTGTTCTTCCTCGAGCGCGGCGGACGCTTCGTCTACGTGGGCGCGCCCTGCCGCACCGGGTCGGGCGCGCAGTGCCTCACCGCGCCGGTCGGGGTGCAGCGCCTCGTCGACGTGCTCAGCGCGCTGCGCGATCAGGAGTCGCGCCGCCCGGTCTGCGCCGCGGCGCTCGGCGACGGGGGCGCGTAAGCCGGGTGGCGTTGACGGGTTTCGTCCGTCGGGAGTATCCGTCCGCCACATGACGAGCACGAAGCACGAGGTCGAGGTCAGCTACGACGTCTCCAACGAGTTCTTCCGCCTCTGGCTCGACGAGCGCATGCACTACACCTGCGCCGTCTACGAGAAGGACAACGAGACCCTCGAGCAGGCCCAGGTCAACAAGTCGCGCGTGCTCTACGAGTACGCCGAGATGAACCCCGACAAGCTCGTGCTCGACATCGGCTGCGGCTGGGGCGCCAACCTCGAGTACCTCGCCGTCGCCCGCGAGACGAAGCGCGCCCACGGCGTCACCCTCTCGTCGGCGCAGTTCGCCGAGCTCAACGCGCGCAAGCTCCCCGGCGTCGAGGTCTTCCTCACCGACTACCGCGACTACGACCCGCGCGAGAAGTACGACGCCCTCGTGTCGATCGAGATGATCGACCACCTCTGCTCGCCCGCGCAGGCCAACCAGGGAATGGCCGTCGAGATCTACCGCGAGTACTTCAAGAAGTGCGCGTCGTGGGTGAAGCCGGGCAGCTACTTCGGCTTCCAGGCCATCCTGCGCAACCGCGTGCCCCGCGTGCGGCAAGACATCGCCGACCTGAAGTTCACCGCCGACGTCATCTTCCCCGGCGGCCTCAACCCCCGCCTCGAAGAGCTCGTCATGGCCGTCAACCCGTACTGGGAGGTCGTCGAGCTCAAGACCCGCCGCACCGACTACGGCAAGACCACCGCCGAGTGGCTGCGCCGCATGCGCCTCCAGGAGAAGGCCATCCGCGCGCAGTGGGGCGACCAGGTCTTCGACGACTACGACCGCTACCTCTCCACCTGCGTGCGCGGCTTCGCCAACCACTGGTCGAGCGACGTGCAGATGAAGCTCCGCCACATCGACGTCTGACGGGGTGACCCCCGCGACCCCCCGCCCGCCGCTGCGGCGGCTCCCGTGGATCGCGGTGCTCCTGGCGACGGCCGTCGCCACGCTGCTGCGCGCGCGCCTGCTGGCCGTCGGCCCCGACGTCGACTCCGACGCCTACGCCCACGCCGTCATCGCGCGGCGCCTGCTCCTCGAGTGGCGCGACATCACCATCCACTGGGTCTGGCTCCCGCTCTGGCACCTCGTCGGCGCGCCCGGCGCCGCGACCGGCCACGACCTCACGCTCCAGCGCCTGCTCTCCGTCGCCGCCTCGGCCGCCGCCCCGCTCGTGCTCACCGCCCTCCTGCGCGAGCGCGACCGCGAGACCTACGCCCCCTTCCTCGCCGGCGTGCTCTGCGCCCTCTGGCCCCTGCACGTCGTCATGGGCGCCACGGCGCAGCCCGAGTCGACCTTCGAGCTCATCGCCCTCCTCGCGTGCTTTACCTGGCAGCGTAAACAGCCCGTCGCGACCGGGGCGCTCCTCGGGCTCGCGGCGCTGCTCCGCTACGAGGCCTGGGTGCTGCCCGGGGTGTTCTTCGTCCTGTGGTGCTGCGAGGGCCGCCCGCGCCGCGGCGCCTGGGCGTGGATCATCCCGGGCCTCGCCATCTCCGCCTGGGTGCTGCTGCACCGGGCGTCGACGGGCGAGTGGTTCTGGTTCCTGCGGGAGAACCGCCGGTACCTGGCGCGGGCGTGGGCCGAGCTGCGCCTCGCCGAGCGGCGCCCCCCGTCGCTGCGCTACGCGCCGGTCTGGTACCTCGCCGCCATCCCGTGGCTCTCCGCCGGCCCGCCGCTGCTCTTCGCGCTCGCGGGCCTCCCCTGGGCGCTGCGCCGCGCGCCGCGCGCCTTCGTCGCCGTCGGCGCGGCGCTGCTGGCCTTCGTCACCGCGGTCTGGGTCGCCCGCACCAACCTCGGGCTCACGCGCCACTTCACCGTGCTGGTGCCGCTGTACGCCGCGCTCATGGCCGCGGGCATGACCGCCGCCGCCCGCGCCCTCGCCGCTCGCCTCGGCCGGCCCCACCTCGCGCGCGCGATCGCCGTCGGGCTGCTCGTCGCCGCGGTGCAGTCGATCGTGCGCAAGCCGCTCGAGCGCCAGCTGCGCTGGGCCGAGCGCGACTCGCGGCGGCTCTACGGGCAGGAGCGCGCCGTCGCGGCGGTGGTGCGCGCCAACCTCGGCGACCGCGCGCGGGTGTTCAGCGACGTGAAATCGCTGGAGGTCTTCCTGGCCCTCCCGCCGTGGCGCTTCGTGCGCTGGCGGGTCTCCGACGTCAGCGATTTCACCCTGCTGGTCGAGGCCTCGCAGCGCGGCCGGGTGCTCGTCGTCACCGCCCCGGCGCGGGCGGCCCAGCTGCGCGACGGCGTGACGGTGCTCTACCGCGACGCCACCCTCGTCGTGCTGCGCCGCGACGCGCCCGCCGTGGTCGAGCCGTGGATCGTCCGCATGCCCCCGGCGCGCTGACCCGCCCCGCCGAGAGGGGGCGCAGTCGCGGCGGCCGCGGTCCTGCGCTAGGCTGCGCGCTCGCACGCAATGGTGATGGTGCCGCTCGACCTCCGACGCATCCGACAACGACGGTGGCCCCTGGCGGCGCTCGCGGGACTCGGCCTCGCGCTCCCGCTGCTCGCCCTGTGGTGGCCGCGGGCGACTCCGTGGCTCGTGCGCCCGTCGGTGTTCTCCATCCTGCTCGCGGGGCTCGCGTTCGCGTGCGCCGCGGCCGCGTCGGTGTGGTCGGGGCGCTCGGCCCGGTGGCTGCGCGCCGACGACGCGATGTGGACCTGCGCGCTCGCCGCCCTCGCGTGCCTCGGGGCCCTCGGCGAGGCGCCCGTCACCGCCGGCCTCGCGCTGCACGGCGCCGCGCTGCTGCTGCTCGCGCTGCGCATGCCGACGCTGCGGATGATGATCGTCGCGGTCCTCTCGGTGGCGCTCGGCACCATCGTGCGCGCGGCCGCCGGGCGCGGCGCCGCCCCGGTGTTCTCGTACGCCCTGGTCTCGGCGCTGCTGCTGTTCGCCCACGCGCTGCTCGCGCGCGCCACGCACTCGCTCAACTGGGCGCTCGCCGAGCGCGAGGCGCTCATCAACGAGCGCCGCGAGCGCCCCGCCCGCCACCGCGAGCGCACCTCG
>JAQBQI010000126.1 GCA_028287085.1 Myxococcaceae bacterium | reverse complement strand
GCTCGTCGCGCCGGAGCGACGCCCCTTCGACCCAGAGCGAGACGACCAGCAGGGTCAGCGTGGCGCCCGGCGGGGCGGCCTCGCCCACCGACCAGCGCGCGTAGACGGTGCCCGGGTCGACCGCGTGCGCGACCGCCGTCACGGCGACCGGCGCCGCCGCCCCGTCGTCGCCGAGCAGGCGCAGCCCGCGGGCCGCCTCGGCGTCGCCCGGGTCCTTCGCGAGGGCGGTGTGAAACACCTCGCGCGCGGCGTCGCGGCGCCCCTGGCCCAGCAGCACGTGACCCATCGTCGCCGTCGCGAACTCGGCCGGCAGGGTGTTGGCCTCGCCGTCCTCGTCCTCGAAGGTCACCGCGTCGTCGTTCGATCCGTTCATGTCAGCTCCAACCTTCCTTCCCTGCCGCGAGCGCCACGCGCGCCGCGCGCACGTCCGCCGCGATTTGTTCCTTGAGCGCTTCGACCCCGTCGAAGCGCCGCTCGTCGCGCAGCCGCGCCGCGAAGGTCACCCGCAGCGTGCGCCCGTACAGGTCGACGTCGGCGTCGAGCAGGTGCGCCTCCAGGCTGCGCCCCGCGCGGAAGGTCGGCCGCGACCCGAGGTTCATCACCGCCGGGTGGTCGGTCGGACCGTCGGCCCCGAGCACGCTCACCCGCACCGCGTACACCCCGTCGCGCGGCAGGGCCTCGCACTCCGTCGCCAGGTTCGCCGTCGGGAAGCCCAGCGTGCGCCCGCGGCGCTGCCCCGAGATCACCAGCCCGTCGAGGTCGTAGTCGCGGCCCAGCAGCGTGCGCGCGAGCGCGAGGTCGGCGTCGGCCAGCGCGCGCCGCACCCGCGACGAGCTCACCGGCGCGCCGGCCTCTTCGAGCGGCGCCACGACGTGCGCGCGAAACCCGAGCTGCGCCCCGAGCGCGACCAGCGTGGCGCCGTTGCCCTCGCGGTTGCGCCCGAAGTGGAAGTCCTCGCCGACGAAGACCTCGCGCGCCCGCAGCCCCATCACCACCTGCTCGGCGAACTCCTGCGGCGACTGCGACGCGAAGGAGAGGTCGAAGCGCTGCACCACCGTCGCGTCGACGCCCGTCCCGCGCAGCAGCTCGAGCTTGCGGTCGAGGCCCACCACCAGCGGCGACGCGCGGTCGGGCGCGAGCACGCGGGTGGGGTGCGGGTCGAAGGTGAGCGCCACCGACTCGCCGCCGAAGGCGCGGGCGGCCTCCTTCACGCGGTCGAGCAGGTGGCGGTGCCCGCGGTGCACGCCGTCGAAGTTGCCGATGGCGAGGGCGGTGGGGGCGCCGCGGCGGGCGGCGCGAAAATCATGGGCGATCCACATGGCGGTGACGGGCGGCAGACTACGAGCCCCCAGGGAAATTGTCCCGCGTCACGCGCTCTCGGCGGGCGCGGCCGCGGGGGCGTCGGCGCGCGCGGCGGCGGCCATCGTGTCGCGCTCGAGGTGGTTGCGGCCGGGCACCGTCGACCACGCGGCCGAGAAGGTGTCGGTCGCCGCCTCGGGCGCGAAGGTGGCGCCGTGCTCGTAGTGGAAGAACGCGCCCTGCAACCGCGTCGGGGTGACGTCGAGGATGACGTAGCCGCGGCGCACGAGGTCCCAGTACTTCATGTGCCGGTTGCTCGGGAGCAGGGCGTTGGCGGCGTTGGTGACGACGCCGGGGGGGAAGCCCGGCGAGGTGATGGCGGGCGTGACGAACTCCACCGCGAGCGAGCCGCGGCCCGTCGCCGGGTCGTACGCGGCCGTGTCGGTGGGCGTCTCGGTGAGGTCCATCGCCCACGACGAGTGGATGTCGCCGGTGAGCACCACGACGTCGTTGACCATCATCGTGCGCAGCAGCGCGAAGAAGCGCGACCGCGCCGCGGGGTAGCCGTCCCAGGCGTCGGTGTTCAGGAACTGCGGCAGCTGGCCCATCATCACCTGCTGGCCGACGAGCTTCCACCGCGCCGTCGAGGTCATGATCTGCCCGAGAAACCACTGCTCCTGCGCCGCCCCGAGGAGGGTGCGGGCGGGGTCGTTGAAGGGGGGATTCATCCCCACGGTCTGCAGCTGGCGGCCCCAGATGCGCGAGTCGATCATGACGAGGTCGACGAGCGAGCCGAACTGCAGGCGCCGGTAGATGCGCCGGTCGCCCTGCTGCTCGCGGATGGGCATCCACTCGAAGTAGGCCTGCTCGGCGGCGGCCTTGCGGTCGGCCCACGCGCCCTCGGTCGCCGGGTCGTGCTTCTGCGCGCCGCCCTCCCACGAGTTGTCGGCGAACTCGTGGTCGTCCCAGACCGTGATGAAGGGGTGCTGCTGGTGCGCCGCGCGCAGGTCGGCGTCGCGCTTGTAGTGCGCGTGCCGGCGGCGGTAGTCGGCGAGCGAGCGGATCTCCGTGGGCGGGTCGTACCCGCGCAGCGTGCCGTAGTCGCCGCTGCCATACTCGTAGATGTAATCGCCGAGGTGCACGACGGCGTCGAGGTCGAGCCGGCCCGCGAGCGCGCGGTAGGTGTGGAAGAAGCCGTGGGCCATGCTGGCGCACGAGACGACCGCGAGGCGCAGGCGGTCGACGGCGCCGGTGCCGGCGGTGCGGGTGCGGCCGACGGGCGAGGTCATCCCGTTGGCGCGGAAGCGGTAGTAGAAGGTCGTGCCGGCGGCGAGCGCGGTGGCGTCGACCTTCACGGTGTAGTCGCGCGCGGCGTTGGTGGTGAAGGTGCCCATCGCGGCGACGGCCGCGAAGTCGACGGTGCGCGACAGCTCCCAGGTCACCGCGACGTCGCCGGTCATCCCCTCGGGCAGCGTCACGCGCGTCCAGAGGATCACCGCGTCGGCCAGCGGGTCGCCGCTCGCGACGCCGTGCAGGAAGATCCCGCTGCGCGTCTCGGCGTCGGCCCGCGGGATGTCGCGCGCCGCGTCGGTGCCCGCGTCGGTCACGACGGCGCCCGCGTCGGCGCCCGCGTCGAAGCCCGCGTCGGCGCCGCCCCCGAGGTCGCTCGTCGCCGCGTCGGCGACCGGGGCCACGGGGTCGTCGGAGCACCCGGCGGCCACGAGGCCGGAGGCGCCCACACACTGCAACAGCTCACGGCGGGTCAGGGTCGACATCGAGGTTCCTCCACTGGGCGGCGGGCCTTCGCCCCCGCGCGGCGCGACCTTACCCGCAGCGGCGTCCGCGATGCACGCGCGTCGCGCTGACGTCGCGCAGCATTGTGCGAACCGTCACGGGCGGGTCGCCCGCCGCGGGCCTACGGTCGACGCGACACGACCCCTCCCGTCCCCGCTTCCGGACAGTGCGCCGGGAGCGATGGGACGAGAAGGGTCGTCTCGGTTGTGGGGGTGGTCAGGGGATCAGGTCGCCGAGGGCGCCGGCGCGGGGGTCGCAGCGGCGGCCGCCTGGCGGCGGAGACGTGCTTCCTTGGTGCGGCGGCGGTGCTTCAGCTTGCGGACGGCCCGCGGATTCTGAGGGGAGCTCATGCGGGGGCAACTATCGCATCGCGCGACGGTTGTACAGACCTCCGCGACGACTACTGGTCGCCGCGGCTCGGGGCGCCGACCGAGGCCGGGATGTACTGCCGGCCGCGGGGGCAGCCGACCGAGGCCGTGGTGCGGCCGTCGACGCGGGTGCGCACGATGATGAACTGCACGCGGCGGTTGCGCGCCCAGGCCTCGGCGTTGGAGCGCGGGTCGACCGGGCAGTACTCGCCGTAGCCCGCGGCGACGAGGCGCGAGGTATCGACGTGGCGGCTGATGAGGTTGGCCACCACGCTGTTGGCGCGGTCGCGCGAGAGCTGGAGGTTGTGGTCGTCGGGGGCGCGCTCGTCGGTGTGCCCCTCGACCTCGACCAGCTGCAGGTCGGGGTTGTTGTTGAGCAGGTTCGACATCTCCCCGAGGATGCGGTTGTTGCTCTCGTTGTCGATGATCTGCGCGCTGTCGGTCTCGAAGGTGATCGGGTCGCGCAGCTGGATGACGTTGCCCACGCGGGTGATCGAGCCGTTGTCGGGGCAGCCGTCCTCGTCCTCGAGGCCGTTGAAGACCTCGGGCTCGTTGCGGCAGTCCTGGCCCTGCGCCGAGTGGTCGGCGGCGTCGAGGATGCCGTCGCGGTCGTTGTCGGGGTCGGGGCAGCCGTTGTCGTCCTCGAAGCCGTCGCGGTCCTCGGGCTCGTTCGGGCAGAGGTCGTCGGTGTCCAGGATCTGGTCCTGGTCGTTGTCGGGGTCGGGGCAGCCGTTCTCGTCCTCGAAGCTGTCGCGGTCCTCGGGATCATCCGGGCACTGGTCGACGTTGTCGGCGATCTGGTCGCCGTCGCGGTCCTGCACGTCCGCGTCGGGGCAGCCGTCGGAGTCCTGCTGGCCGTTGCGGTCTTCGGGCACGAGCGGGCACTGGTCGTCGACGTCGAGGATGCCGTCGCGGTCGTTGTCGGGCTCGGGGCAGCCCTCCTCGTCCTCGAAGTTGTCGAAGTCCTCGGGCTCGAGCGGGCAGCGGTCGACGTCGTCGCGGAAGCCGTCGCCGTCGGTGTCGCCGATGCTCGGCTCGAACACGAAGCCCACGAAGCCGCGGAAGCCCGCCGCCGCGAGGCCCGACGTGTACCCGCCGCCCGCGCCGAGCGTGAGGTACGAGTTGCGGTCGACGAAGATCTTCACGCCGCCGACGGCCTCGAAGGGCGTGGTGCGACCGGCGTTGGAGAAGCCGTTGACGTACTGCGCGCCGTAGGTCTCGACCATGAAGTCGATGACCGAGCTCGCGCGAAACGAGAAGCCCACGCCCGCGGTGATCGACGGCCCGTAGGTGACCGCGTTGCCGGGCTGCGTGCCCACCGAGTCGGCGGGGGTGAGGGTCGAGCCGGTGCCGAAGGGCAGCCGCAGGCCGAGGTTGGCCGCGAGGCGGAAGCGCCGGCCGAAGCGGCGCTCGAGCGCGAAGGAGGGCCACACCCAGGGCGCCGGCTCGCCCGCGAAGCGGCGCGATCCGCCCATCACGGGGATGCCAGCCTGGAGGACGACGGCGAGGCCGACGGGCCAGTACTCGGCGCGCAGCCAGCGGAGCTTGGCGTGCAGCACGATGTCGCCGAGGCCCTGGAAATCGAGGTTGGCCGAGGAGGGGTTGTACTCGCCCAGCGAGATGCCGTTGGAGCCGACGGCGCCGCCCATCGGGTCGGCGGCGTTGCCGGGGCCGCCCACGAAGTGCACGGGGAGCTGCACGCCGACGACGAGCAGGTTGGCGATGCCGACGTTGGCGGAGAAGTTGCCGGTGATCATCTGGCTGACGAGGCCGGTGTTGCCGGTGCCGATGCGGGCGAGCGCGGTGCCGACGTCGAGCGTGAGGCCGAAGGAGAAGCCCCCAGAGCCGAGGATGTCGGTGCCGTTGAGGGTGATGAGCCCCTTGGAGTCGACCGCGGGGCGGAAGAGGCGCAGGTCGAAGCCCCCGCCGTTGGCGGGGTTGAGACCGTCCTGCGCGGCGGCGGGCGCCGCGAGGCTGAGGGTGGCGGCGAAGGCAGCAAGGAGGCCCGGACGGATCGCTCGGCGCATGGCGGCGCGGACCGTAGTTTGAAGCGCGCGACCGCGTCAATCGGTCGGTGAGCGCGCGCGGCGGGGCGCGGCCGGGGCGGCGCGGCCGACACATCGGGGCGGTCGCTTCAAGGTCCGTAATGGCAAATCGACGCACGCAAAATCGCGGGGTTGGCGGCATCGTCGGAGAAGTGGGTGTCAAGCCCTTGAAGGCTCGGAGAGGGCCGTGGTGGTGTCCCGCCGATGGCAGCCCGACAGGTCAAGACGGTGTGCGCGGTGTGCAAGACCACCGACGGCGAAATGGTCCGCTGGCGGGGCCGCGTGTGGCTGTGCACGACGCACGGCAACGTGGCCCAGTGGATCATCCCCGCGCCCACCAACCTCGACGACCTGCGGGGCTTGTTCCCGGTGAAGGTCACCGGGTCGAAGCGCTCGCGCGCGGCCTGACGCGAAGACCCCTGGCGGATTACCCGTCGGGGTAAGAATCCGCGCGCCGGTCAGGCGTCGAGGTAGGCGCGCACGCGGGGGCGCGACGCGTACACGAGCGCCGCGCCGAGCAGCGCGAGCACGACCCACGACAGGCCGACCTGCACCGCGCCGGTGATGTCGACGGCCCGGTCGACCGTCCACCCGCGCTCGAGCGGCACGCGCGTGGCGGGGTTGCTCAGCACCGCGTGCAGGGCGGAGGCGCGGCCGGCCCGCAGCGCGTGGTCGACGCCGGCGGTGACCGCCGCGACGAGGGCGCTGCCGAGCAGGGCCTGGCGCCAGAGCCAGCCGCCGCCGCGCGGGCGGAAGAGCACGCGGCTGCCGGCGACGAAGAGCAGCACCGAGACCAGCAGCGTGCCGACGTCGGCGGCGATGGTGAGGCGGCGGTGGTCCTGCGCGGTGCGCCAGGTGGCGTGCAGCAGGGCGCCGGAGAGGTCGTGGGCGGGGGGCAGGCGGTCGACGCGCGCGAGCTTGAGCTGCTGCTCGGCGCGCTCGACGCCGAAGAAGGCGAAGGCCATCGTGGCGGCCGCGGTGAGCGGGATCGACCGCGGGCGCTCGGGCGTCGCGGCGGAGGGGCTGTCGTCGTCTGCGCTCACGGGGGGAACGTACCCGCGGCGGCGGCGGACCGCCACCGACGGGAGGGGGAAGAAGCGGCGGCGGGAACGATCAGCCGAGCGCCTTGCGGATCGCCTCGGCGCGGTCGGTGCGCTCCCAGGTGAAGCCCTCGCCGGTGCGGCCGAAGTGGCCGTAGGCCGCCGTGGGGCGGTAGATCGGGCGCAGGAGGTTCAGCTGGTCGATGATCGCCTTGGGGCGCATGTCGAAGTGCTCGTGCACGTACGCGGCGATCTGCTCTTCGGGCACCGCGCTGGTGCCGAAGGTCTGCACGTAGACGCCGACGGGCTGGGCCACGCCGATGGCGTAGGCGATCTGCACCTCGCAGCGGCGCGCCACCTTCGAGGCGACGATGTTCTTGGCGATGTAGCGGGCGTAGTAGGCGGCGCTGCGGTCGACCTTCGAGGGGTCCTTGCCGGAGAAGGCGCCGCCGCCGTGGCGGCCCATGCCGCCGTAGGTGTCGACGATGATCTTGCGGCCCGTGAGGCCGGAGTCGCCGACGGGGCCGCCGATGACGAAGCGCCCGGTGGGGTTGATGAAGTAGCGGGTGTTGGCGTCGAGCAGGTTCGCCGGGAGGTTCTTCTTGATGATCTCCTCGATGGCGAACTCCTTGATGGTCGCCTGCGAGACCGAGGGGTTGTGCTGCGTCGAGATGACCACCGTGTTGATGCGGGTCGGGACGTGGTTCTCGTAGTCGACGGTCACCTGGCTCTTGGCGTCGGGGCGGAGCCAGTCGACCGTGCCGGCCTTGCGGGCCTCGGCGAGCTTGCGGGTGAGCACGTGCGAGTAGTGGATCGGCGCGGGCATCAGCTCGGGGGTCTCGTCGACCGCGAAGCCGAACATCATCCCCTGGTCGCCGGCGCCCTGCTCCTTGTAGTCGCCTTCGCCCTCGTTCACGCCCTGCGCGATGTCGGGGCTCTGGCGCTCGACGGCCGTGAAGATGGCGCAGGTGGCGCCGTCGAAGCCCATGTCCGAGCTGGTGTACCCGATGTCCTTCACGGTCGCGCGGATGATGTCCGGGAACTCGATGCGCGCCGTCGTGGTGATCTCACCCGCGATGACGACGAAGCCGGTCTTGACCATCGTCTCGCACGCGACGCGCGCCTTCGGGTCTTCGGCGAGGATGGCGTCGAGGATCGCGTCGGAGATCTGATCGCAGACCTTGTCCGGGTGCCCTTCGCTGACCGACTCGGACGTGAACTGGGTACGTGCCATGATCGTTCCTGGTAATGGGGATTTGAGAGGGGGTCGGCCGCGGGACGGACGACGGTGCGACGCGATTACCTTCCGACCGCCGGGGTGTCAATCGGCGGCCTGCGCCGCGCGGGCTCACTGATCGAGGCGTACCGCGCGGTCGACCGGCAGCCGGGTGAGATGCGACGCCGCCGCGAGGCGTTCAACCTCGGCCTGCTCGGCCGCCACGCGGCGCTCGAGCGCGATGCGGTGGCGCACCCACTCGCGCGAGTCTTCGAGCGAGCGCTCGATGGCCGCGCGCCGCGCCACGTAGCGCAGCACGAAGAAGCCCGGCGTCCCCTGCCAGGCGCCCTCGACGACGCGGGTGACCACGTCGCCCTCGCGCGCGGCGGCGAAGACCGCGTCGCGCGCCGCCGGGTCGAGCGGGACGGCGAAGGGCCACGGCTCGCGGGCGACCTCGTGGAGCTCGCCGCGCGTGGCGCGCAGGTCGGGCGCGGCGTTGTGCTCGGCCGCGAGCCGGCGGAAGTCGTTGCGGTAGCGCCGGCC
>JAQBQI010000123.1 GCA_028287085.1 Myxococcaceae bacterium | reverse complement strand
CCGTGGCCCGCGACGCGGCGTACCGCGCCGCGCTGGCGGCGCTGCGGCTCGACGACGCGCACCGGGCGGCCCTGCACGCGCGTGGACTCGACGACGCCAGCATCGACGCGAACGGGTACCGGACCCTTCCGGGCGGGGGGCGGGAGGCGCTCGTCGACGCGCTCGTCCGGGCGGCCGCCGGGCGGGCCGCCGAGGGCATTCCGGGGGCTTCCCGCGCGGGCGAAGCCTGGAGCTCCGACGCGATTCCGGGGTTGTTGATCCCGGTGCGCGACTTCGACGGCCGCATCGTCGCGCTGCGCCTGCGTCCCGACGGCGCGCCCGACGGGTCGCGGGACGCCTACCTCACCGGCCGGAGCGAAGGCGCCGCAGCCGTGGCGCACGTCCCGCTCGCGGCGCGCGCCGGGCGGGGGCGCCGACTCGTCCTCGCCCTCGGCGAGCTCACGGCCGACGTCGCGACCGCGTTGTCCGGCCACCCGGTGGCGGGCCTCCCGCGGGCGTCGTCGTGGGCGCTCGCGCTCGACCTCGTCGCGGCCTGGGGCGCCCCCGATGTCGCGGTGGCCTTCGGCGGGGCCGCACGGTCCGAGCCGGACGTCGCGACGGCCCAGGTGCGCCTGGTCGACGCGCTCCGCGCCGCCGGCGCAACGGTCTCGACGTGGGCGTGGGACGCCCGGTGGAAGGGCCTGGACGAGCTCCTGTGCGCGGTCCGGCGGGGGGAGGTGGCGCCATGACGACCCGCAACGACAGCGGCGCCTCAGCCGAAGCCACGGCCGGGGGTCAGGCGGAGCCCGACGGCCCAGTCGCGTCCGCGTTGACGGCGAGCCTGCCGGGCCCGGGCATCGTCGAGCGGACCGGGGCTGACGCCGCAGCCCACGCACGCGCCGTCGCCCGCGAGGCCCGGCACGGCGGCGAGCCCGACCCGCTCGACGGACTGCCGGAGCGGATCACCGCCAGCGGCGACCCGTCCCTCGCCTTCGACGCCCTTGTGATCGGCGACGCGGTCGCCCTGCGGGACGACGACGGCCCGAGGTTCCAGTCCCTCCGCGCGGGTCTGCGGCGCGCGGGCGTGAGCCTCACGGAGTGGACGAGGGCGCTCGACGTCGAAGCCCGACGGAAGAAAGCCGCCGCGAAAGAGTCCGAGCGGGAGCGGGCCCGGCTGGCGGCGCAGGCGCGACGCGATGCTTCCGACGCCGGGCGGGCCGCGCTGGCGGGGGAGATCGCCGCGGCGCGGGAAGCGCGCCCCGACCTCGCGGCGCACTTCCAGCAGACCGAGGTCAATGGCGTGACGTACTCCATGACGCCGGGCCGGGTGGTCATGGAGTCGATGACAAGCCACGGCGTGAGGGTCGTCGAGCTCGCGAACTTCTCCTGCCCCATCGTCGCGCAGACGCTCGAACTCGAGACACCCAACGCCGCGCCCCGCACGACCTTCACGCTCTCCGTGCTGCTCGGGGGCGGCGGCACGCCGCGGGAGGTCGACATCAACGCGGAGAGGTTCACGCACATGGAGTGGGTCGAGCCCGTGCTCGGCCCCGCGCGGTCGTCGCCGCGGGGAAGGGCACGCGGGACCACCTCCGGGCGGCGCTGGGATACTTCTCATCGCCGGCCACGCGCTACCGCCGCGGATACATCGGCTGGTCGACCGACCGAGGGGAGCCGGTCTACATGAGCGCGGGCGCTGCGATCGGCGCATGGGGCGCGGTCGTGGGGCTCAGCGCGACGCCCGCCGACCCCGTCGACCGGTTCGTGCTCCCGGCGCCGCCCGCCGGTGCCGAACGCGAGCGCGCGATTGGTGCCCTCGTCTCCCTCCTGGCGATGGAGCCGGCAAAGGTCACGGTCCCCATGGTGGCCCTCGCGTTCCACGCTCCGCTGGGAGGGTCGCGCTGCGCGGTGCACGTCACGGGCCGGGTGGACCTCGGGAAAAGTCTCCGGGCCAGCCTCGTGCAGCGATTGTTCGGCGCGGGAATGGTCGCCAGGAATTCCCCCGCGTCCTGGTCAGACAGATCAACTGCCATCGGGATCGCGCACGTGCTGGCGCGTGCCGGGGACGCCCTCGTGTTGATCGACGACTTGAAGATCTCCGGCGGCTCGCGCGACGCAACAGAGGCAGCGAAAGTCGACCACGTGTTTCGCTCCCACTTCAACGGCTCTACCCCGCTGAAGGGCCGGCGCGAAGGCGGCGGGCGCACGGACCCCGCCTCCCGCTGCGACGTGCTCTCGACGGGCGAGACGCTGCCCAAGGGTCCCACCGCGTCCACCCTCAACCGCGTGCTCACCGTCGAACTCGCCAGTCCGCTCCCCGGCAACATCGGCGAGCTGCACGCGCGGGCCAGCGCGGGCGAACTTGCCGCCGCCATGGCCGCGTTCCTCCAGTGGCTCGCCCCGCAGATCTCCGACCTGCGCCCCCGGGCGCGCGACGAGGAGTGGGACGCGGCGATGCGGTGGGGGTTCACCGCCGGGAACCGGGCCACGGAGCTGCTGGGCGGACTCTGCCTCGGGATGGATTTCCTGCTGCGATTCCTCGGGGATTCGGGAGTGTCTGCGGCCGAGGTCGAGGGACACCGGGCGCGCGCCCGGGAGGCCCTCGGGGCGGTCGCCATGGAGCACGGGCACCGCGTGGCCGAGGAGGACCCCGCGGTCCGCTTCATCGACCTCGTCGGGCAGGGACTGCGGACGGGCGCCTGCCACGTCGTCGCCGTCGCGCACGCGCCTCCGCCCGGTAGCGGCGAGCGAAGCGCCACGCCTCCGGAGCCCGCCCGGTGGGGCTACCAGCTGGCGCACGACGTCCAGCGCCCCTGCGGCTCCCGCATCGGCTACCTCAACCCGCGGGTGCCCGGCGCGGTGTGCCTGGAGCCCGGCCCCGCGCTCGCCCTCGCCCGGAGGGTCGCGGAGGGCACGGGCCGTCAGCTCGGGGTCGACGAGCGCTCGCTCGGGATGGCCCTGCACGCGGCCGGCATGCTCGTGCGACACGAGCTCGACGGCGCGCGCCGGAAGCCCACCGTGCGCCCGCGCATCTTCGGGTCACAACCCGAGGTGTGGGCGGTGAAGCTCGAGGCGCTCGGCTACAGCTGCACACCGGACGGCACACCCGACGCCCTCCGCGGCACCCCGGGCGCCGGGGCCGACGACGAGGTGCCACCGTTCCCTGCGGACCTGGAGTAGGCCATTCACGCGCGACGGCGGACGCGGGTCGACGGCCCCGCGTCGGCCCAGGACACGGTCGTGCTCGCCGTGACCGCCCGTGTACGGGCGGGGACACTTCCGAAATGCTGGCCGGCTGGTGTTTTTCGCGCCCGTGTCCGCGTGTCGGCCCGGGCGGGGCGTTCGTACCGAAGGAGAGGGAGACGAAAATGAAGGACCAAGCAACGGGACAGACGAGGGGGCGGGGGCCGTCGAGGGACCGGGCCGGCGTGGGCTCGATCGAGACGCTGCCCTCGGGGCGGTTCAAGGTGCGGGTGTGGGTCGGGGACAAGAAGGTCGGGGACACCTTCACGACCCGCGAGGAGGCCGAGCGCCAGCGGGCGACGCTCGCGGTGATGCACCGCGCGGCGGCGGAGGCCCGCCCCGACGAGGACAGCCTCCAGCGCTTCGGGGCGCGGTGGCTCGACGAGCAGGAGAAGCTCGGGGACCTCCGCTCCATCGACACGCTCCGGTCGCAGTGGGACTGCCACCTCGCCGGCACCCCGCTGGCCGCACTTTCGCTCGAGGCCATCGCCGAGTCCGACGTGCGGGCCTGGCTGGGCGCGATGGTGCTCAAGCCCGCGCTGGTCGCGACGAGGGGCGGCGAGAGGACGCACGCCCCGTCGGGCAGAAAGCTCTCCCGCGACACGGTCTCCAAGGTGCTGTCGCAGCTCCGGCAGATCCTCGAGGGCGCCCGGGAGAAGGGCCTCCTGCGCGCGAACCCCGCGCGCGACGTCCACGTGCGGGGGCGGCGCCAGCGCGGCAACGAGGTCGGCACCCACCTGACGCTGGACGAGCTCGCGCGCCTCGAAGCCTCGACGGAGATCCCCGAGGCCCACCGGCTCGTCTTCCTCTTCGCCGCGTACTCCGGCCTGCGGCAGGGCGAGCTCTGGGGCCTGCACTGGGCCGACGTGCACCTCGACGGCGCGCGCCCCGAGGTCGTCGTGAGGTTCAGCCACAAGGGCCCCCCGAAGAACGGCAGGATCCGCCACGTGCCGCTGCTCGGCCCGGCGCGGGAGTTCCTGACGCGCTGGCAGGCGATCGCGCCGGCGTCGAAGGAAGGCCTCGTGTTCGTCACGGCCCGCGGGCGGCGGAGGCGGCGCAGCGACGACGCCCGGTGGGCGGACTACTGGGCGGTGAAGGTGCGCAAGCAGGCCGACGGCACCCGCGTGCGGGAGAACGTCCGCCAGGAGGGCTACTCGAAGCGCCTCGGGCTCGGCCGCCCGGCCCGGTTCCACGACCTGCGGCACACGTGCGCGTCGCACCTGATCATGGGCACGTGGGGCGCCCAGTGGTCGCTCTCGGAGATCGCGGCCTTCCTCGGCCACAGCGACACCGAGGTGACCGAGCGCTACGCCCACCTCTCGCCCGACCACCTCCACGGGAAGGCCGCCCAAACGGCCCCGCGTGGGACAGAGCATCTGTCCCACGCCACCCCTGGGGGTGATCGAAAACTACCTGCGCGCCCGGGAAGGGTCGAACTTCCAACCCCCAGATCCGTAGTCTGGTGCTCTATCCATTGAGCTACGGGCGCTTGCGAAGGAGCGCCCTTCTATCAGCTCTCCGAACGGTGTCAAACAATTCTCTCACCGGGTCATCCGATGGTGCCGTCGAGCGCCCGCGCGAGGCCCTCGACCGCGCGCCGCTGCCGCCCCAGCAGCGCGTCGATGTCGCCGAGAAACACCTGCGCCTCGGCGTAGCGCGCGTCGCCGTAGGCCTCGCCCGCGAGGCGGTCGCGCGTCTCGAAGAGCCGCTGCCCCACCGCCGCCACCGAGGCCACCGCGGCCAGCAGCTCGTCGCGCTGCGCCAGGTTCGACACCCACGGCGAGCGCGACACCTCCGCCCGCACCGCCTCGGCCGGCGCCACGAAGACCCCGGTCATCAGCTCGCTCGCGAAGCGCATCACCGGCCGCGCCAGGTCGAGCCGCCCCGCGCCGTCGACCGCGTCGAGGTACGCATCCAGCACCCGCCCGAAGGCCGCCCACCGCTCGATGCGCAGCGCCCCCGAGGTGCTCGTGCGCTCGCTCCAGAGGGTGCGCGCGGTGGAGGTCCAGACGGCCGCGAGGCGGTCTTCGATGCACTCGAGCACCCGCACCGTCGACGGCGCCGTGAGCCGCGCGAAGGACTCCCGCAGCTCCTTGCGCGTGCGGTCGGCGCCGGGCGTGAGCAGCTGCGCCACCGGCGACTGCGAGAGCAGCCGCTCGCGCAGCCCCCGCAGGTCATCGTCGACCAGCCGGAACGACCCCAGCGCCCGGTGCGCCAGGTGGAAGAACACCCAGTCGCCCACCGCCGTCTCCTGGTCGGGGACGATCAGCCGCAGCGCCTTGCGCGCCCCGCGGCTCGCGTCGGTGCGCGTGGCCCCCACCAGCGGCGGCAGCTGCGCCGCCCCCTGCACCCACAGCGCGCGGCTCGCGGCCGTGTACCGCG
>JAQBQI010000111.1 GCA_028287085.1 Myxococcaceae bacterium | reverse complement strand
AGGGCGCGCGGCAGCGGGGAAGGGGGCCACGACGTCATCGGTCGCGAGATACCCCTCGCGCGAGAGCCCCTCGACGAAGTGCGTGCGGTCCTGGCCCCAGTAGAGCGTGGCGTCGTCGATCACGTAGGCCGGCGCGCCGAAGATGCCCAGCGCGATGGCCCGCTCGGTCTCCGCCCGCAGCGCCTCGCCGCCCAGCGTCGCCAGCACCGCGTGGGCGTCGTGGCCCGCCGCCGAGAGCACGGCGCGCAGCGTGGTGTCGGTGGAGATCTCCCGGCCCTCCACCCAGTACGCCCTGAAGAACCCATGGATCACCCTCGGGTCACACCCCGTCGCGAGGGTCGCGCGCAGCGCCTCGACCGAGCGCAGCGGGTGCGCCGCGGGCATCACCAGCGCGACGCCGAACTCCCGGGCCCAGCGGTCGAGGTCGGCGGCGTTGTGGCGCGCCTTCTGCGGCGACAGCGTCGCGAAGAGCTTCTGCGGCACGGCGCGGGCGCGGAAGACCCCGCCCAGCAGCATCGGGCGCCAATGGAGATCGTCGCCGGTGCGGGCCGCGAGGGCCTCGACCTGCGTGCTCGCCAGGTAGGCGTAGGGGCACGTGTAGTCGAACCAGAAGTCGAGCCGACGGGCCATCGGACCGCGAAGAGAACACGGCGCGGGGGTGTCGGGTCAACGCCCGATGGTATGTTCGGGACGTGGCTGAAAAGGATTACTACGGGCTGTATCTTCAGGAGCGCCGGACGCTCAGCCCCTTCGCCCTCGCGGGGCAGGACCTCGGGGTTCCGTACCGCGACGAGCTGATCGGCAAGATCGACGAGCAGCTCACCCTCGGCCGCTCGGTCATGCTGGTGGGCCCCCCCGGCGTGGGGAAGACCGCCGTGCTCCAGGGGGTGCATGCCGCCCGCCTCGCGCGCGGCGAGGGCGGCATCGTGCGCGTCTCCTCGATGGACCTGCTCTCGGGCACCCACTACCTCGGCGACTGGCAGTCCAAGCTGCGCGCGTGGGTGCGGCAGTCGCGCGAGCGCAACGAGGTGCTCTTCTTCACCGACGCCTGGAACCTCAACACCGCCGGCGCCTCGGACACCTCGACCGACAACGTGCTCGACGCGCTGCGCCCCCTGCTCGACGCCGGCGAGCTCAACGTGCTCATCGAGCTCAACGTCGACCGCGTCCGCACCATGGACCGCATCCCGGGCTTCACCCGGCTCTTCCAGCGCTTCGACGTGAGCCCGCTCGACCCCGCGCAGGTCGACGCCGTGCTCCAGCGCGTCGCCGAGGGGGCGGGCCGCGCCGTCGACGAGCCCGTGCGCCGCGCCATGGTGCAGCTCACGTCGCGCTTCCTCCGCGCGCAGCTCCAGCCGGGCCCCGCCCTCGGGCTGCTCGAGTGGATCCTCGAGCACGACGAGCTCAAGGACGAACCCCTCACGCCCGCGCTGGTCGAGACGGCCTTCGCCCAGCGCACCGGGCTGCCGTCGTTCATCGTGTCGCGCGCCGTCACCAAGACCGCGAGCGAGGTGCGCGCGTGGTTCCAGGAGCGGCTCGTGGGGCAGCGCCTCGCCATCGACGCCATGGTCGAGGCCATCGCGCTCTACAAGTCGGGCCTGCACGACACCGGGCGCCCCATCGGCACCTTCCTCTTCGTCGGCCCGACGGGCGTCGGCAAGACCGAGCTCGCGCGCCTGCTCGCGGAGTTCGTCTTCGGCAGCCCCGACCGCCTGCTGCGCTTCGACCTCTCCGAGTTCAAGGACTACCACGCCTTCGAGCTCCTCCTCGGGTCGCCGCGCCGCAAGGAGGCGCCCGCCCGCCTGCTCGACCCGGTGCGCGCGCAGCCCTTCCAGGTGGTGCTCTTCGACGAGCTCGAGAAGGCCCACCCCAACCTCTGGGACCTCATCCTCCCGCTGCTCGACGAGGGGCGCATGAGCACCCCCGACGGCGACGCCGTCGACTTCCGCAACACCATCGTCATCGCCACCTCCAACGTCGGCGCCCAGGAGTCCAACCGCTCGGTCGGCTTCGGCGAGCGCGCCGGCGACGAGCGCGAGGGCCGCATCCGCCAGGCCCTGGAGACCTCCTTCCGCCCGGAGTTCCTCAACCGCTTCCAGCACATCGTGGTCTTCCACTCGCTGTCGCTGCTCGAGCTGCGCACCGTGGCGCGCTTCGAGCTCGCGCGGGTGCTCCAGCGCGAGGGCATCGTCGCCCCCGGACTCACCGTCGACGTCGACGACGCCGCCCTCGACCTCATCATCCGGCAGGGCGTCGACGCCCGCTACGGCGCCCGCGCGCTCAAGCGCGAGATCCAGAAGCGCCTCGTGCTCCCGCTCGCCATGACCCTGATGGAGCAGGCCGTCACGCCGGGCGCCATCCTCCGCATCACCGTGCGCGACGGGGCCATCCGCGTGCGCGTGCTGGAGACCGAGAGCTCGCGGGCCCACCGCGCGAGCGTCGTGCCCGAGCAGCGGGTCGACCCGCGCGTGGTCGACCGCGAGGCCCTGCGCGAGCAGCTGCGCCTGGCCGAGGCCTCCTTCAACGGGCTGATGGACACCGTGCAGCTACAGTCGGCGGTCGACCGGCGCGTCGAGCTGCTGAGCGCGCGCGAGGCCCCCGGGTTCTGGCGCGACACCGCGGCGGCCTCGGCCAACGAGCACGCCCTCGAGCTCGCCTCCGACCTCATCGACCGCGTCGAGGCCCTGGAGGAGCGCGTGGCGGGCGCGCGCGACGCGCTGGAGAAGGGGGCCTCGCGCAGGGCCCTGGAGAGCGCGGCGCAGGAGGTGCGGGCGCTGGAGGAGGCCCTGCGCGGGGCGCGCCGCGAGCTGGTGGTGCTCGGGCCGACGGGCCGCGCCGACGCCCTGGTGGAGTGCCGCGTGGTCGGCACGAGCGGGCCCGAGATGCGCGACCGACTCGCGGCGATGTACGTCGAGTGGGCCAAGCACCGCGGCTTCGCCGTGACCTGGTGGAAGGACCCGCGCGACGACGAGGAGTCGTGGCTGCTGGGCGTGCGCGGGGCCTACGCCTTCGGGCTGCTGCGCGGCGAGGCGGGCCTGCACCGGCTGCGCCTCGCGGGCACCGCCGAGAACCCCGGGCGGCGCGTGGTGGCGGCGCTGCGGGTCGCGCCGTGGGAGCCCGGCGCGGCCGTGCCGGCGACCAAGGACGGCGAGCGCAGCGTGCGCGGCGTCGGGCGCTTCGGCAGCAAGGTGCGCGCGGTGCTCGACTACCGCGCGCCCGGCGGCGGAAGGCTCACGCTCCAGAACGAGCAGTCGGCGACCGAGAACGCCGCGGCCGCGGGCGAGCTGCTGGCCGCGCTCGAGCGGGCGGTCGAGAACCCCGAGGAGGTGGTGCGGCGCTACGACGCGGCGCCGCCGCTGGTGCGCGACGCGCTGACGGGCTGGGTGTCGGGGCGGCCCGACGCGCTCGCCGCGCGGGGCCTCGACGCGCTGCTGGTGCGCCGGGTCGACGCGCTCGCGCTCGAAGACGGCCACGCGCCCGAGCTGGGCGACCCCCGCGAGAGCATCGTGGGGGTGCCCGCGGGGCTGCTCACTCGCGGGTGAGCGTCGGGGTGGTGGTTCCGGTGAGGGCGGGGGAGAGCACGCTGATGCGCCCGGCGCCGCCGGCGCCGCCGCGGGCGCGGGCGCACGACGAGGTGCCGTAGGCGCCGCCGCGC